>DATMBC010000054.1 GCA_035559435.1 bacterium | reverse complement strand
GGAGAGGTCGCGCGCTTTTCACTCGGGTGTCTGGTGTTCGCCATGCGACCGCCACGGACGCGCGCCCTGTTTCCGCGATCGCCGTTACTGCTTCGAGGAGCTCGATGTGAACGCGGTCGCCGATGCCCTCTCTGCCGCATTGCGCCGCCAGATGGCGGCTGTGGACCGCGCCCAATGACGCACCCTCCGCCGCCCGCCGCCTTTCTGGATCGCGATGGCACCCTGATCGTGGAGCATGGCTTCCTCAGCGATCCCGCCGGTGTCGAGCCGCTGCCCGGCGCCATCGAAGCGGTGCGCCGTCTCAACCACTGGGGCGTGCGGGTGATTGGCGTGACCAATCAGTCGGGTGTGGCGCGCGGTTTCTTCGGCGAGGACACCGTACGCGCGGTCAACCGCCGTGTGATCGAGCTCTTCGCCGAAGGCGGCGCCGCCATCGATGCGATCTACTACTGTCCGCATTACCCGTTGCCCGGCCAGCCGCTCTGTTCCTGCCGCAAGCCCGCGCGTGGCATGATCGATCAGGCCGCCGCCGATTTTGACATCGATCTGGCACACTCGGTGGTGATCGGCGATCGCGCCTGCGATGTGCAATTGGGACAGGGGATCGGCGTCCCAGGCATTCTCGTGCTCACCGGGTACGGCGCACAGGAGCAACGCGCTTGGGGAGATGCCACGCCTCCCGATCACATTGCCGCATCGCCCTTGGACGCCGTGCATTGGTGGGGAATGCGGACCGGGCGTCTGCACGCCCCGCCGCGTTGACTCTGCCTCCGGCACGCGCTACATTGGCCTCTCGTCCCGTGGGGAACCCAATCAGGAGTCACCGATGAGCGTCTCGACCACCAGTCTGCCCGTGTCCTCCCGCCCGGCCATCTCGGTGCGCGCGCATGGCGTGCCGCCCTCGCCGATCCGCAAACTGGTCGGATTTGCCGAGCAGGCGAAGTCGCGCGGCGTGAAAGTCTACAACCTGAACATCGGCCAGCCCGACATCCCCACGCCGCCGCAGTTTTTCGAAGTCTTGCGCAATTTCAACGAGAAGGTGCTCGCCTACGGCCACTCCAAGGGACATGCCAGTCTGCTGAAGGCCTGGTCGAACTACTATCTGCGGCGCGGCCTGGATATTCACCCCGAACAGATTCAAATCACCACTGGCGGGTCGGAGGCGATTCACTTTGCGTTGACGTTGACCTGCGATCCGGGCGACAACGTCGTGACTTCCGAGCCGTTCTACACCAACTACTTCTCGCTGGCGCGCGCGGCCGGCGTCGAGTTGCGGCCGTTTGCCTCCGAACCGGCGCTCGGCTACTGCCTGCCCGCGCGCGCCGTGATCGAACAGGCCATCAACGAACGCACACGCGCCATCCTCATCTGCTCGCCCAACAACCCGACCGGCACCGTGCTCTCCCGCGATGAAATCGCCACCGTGGTGCAGATCGCCGAGGAGCACAACCTCTTCATCCTTTCCGATGAGGTCTATCGCGAGTTCTGCTACGGTCAGACCCATGTGTCGATCTGGCAGTATCCGCAGGCGGCCCACCGCGCGATCATGCTCGATTCGATCTCGAAACGCTTCTCCGCCTGCGGCGCGCGTGTCGGCGCGCTGGTCTCGCGCAACGAGGCGATCATGGACGGGGCCCTGCGGCTGGGTCAGGCGCGGCTGTGCACCGCCACGGTCGAGCAACTGGCGGCGGTGCATCTGATGGACCTCGATGACGCCTACTATACCGGCATCGCCCGCGAGTACCAGACGCGCCGCGATCTGGTGATCGAGCGGCTCGGCGCCATGCCGGGTGTGCGCTGCGAGACACCCGCCGGGGCCTTCTACCTGATGGCCACCCTGCCCATCGATGATGCCGACCGGTTCTGCCAGTGGATGCTCACCGACTTCAATCACAATGGCGAGACCGTGATGCTCGCCCCCGGGCCGGGATTCTATGCCACACCCGGACGCGGCACCAAGGAAGTGCGCATCGCCTATGTTTTGGAAAAGCCGGCGCTCGAGCAGGCCATGGCGGCCCTGGCGGCCGGACTGCGGGCCTATCCCAAGTAAGGCGGGCGCCATCCGCCATTACGGGGCAATACTCTTCCCCATCGGGCCATGAACATCCATCTTGGCATCGACATCGGCGGCACCTGGATCAAGTATGGCGCCATCGACGCCGAAGGGCATATCCTCTTCGCCGATCGTGCCCGCACCCGCGGCGCCGAAGGACAGCAGGCGACGCTCGATGGCATCGTCGGTTGCGCCCGCGCGCTCTGCGACTGGGCCCGGCGCGCCGGCCACACCCCCGTCTCCGCCGGCATCGGCTCTCCCGGCACGATCAATCCATCCACCCACAAGGTGCAACCGCCCACGCCGAACCTGACCACGATCATCGGCGTCAATCTGGCCGAGTTGGTCGAACACGACACCGGTCTGCCGACGGCCATCGACAACGATGCCAATTGCGCCGCGTGGGCCGAATACTGCTACGGCGCCGGACGCGGCATCGACAACCTGATCTGCGTCACCGTCGGTTCCGGCATCGGCAGCGGATTCATCGTCGACGGGAACATCTTCTCCGGCCCCAATGGCTCGGGCGGGGAGATGGGGCACATCACCCTCGACTATCGCGGCCCGCGCTGCCCCTGCGGCAATCATGGCTGCCTCGAATTGTATGCCTCCGCCAACGCGGTCATCCGCAAGGCGGCGGCCGCCGCCGACACGCAGTCCGATTCGGCTCTGGCCTCGCTGCGCGACGCGTCGGCCGACGGCATGACGCTGGCCATCCTCTTCGACGCATTCGCGCGGGGAGATGCGACCGCCCGGCAGATTCTGGTCGAATCGGCGCACCAACTGGCGATGGGAATTTTGAGCGCGGTTAATCTCTTTGATCCGGAGGCCGTGATCATCGGCGGGGGGATGGCCGACGCCGACCGCGACGGGTTCTGGCTGGGGCAGGTCGGCGAACGCATCCGCGCGCATGCCTTCTCCGTCGAGGCAAAAAACCTGCGCGTCGGCAAAGCGGCGCTGGGCAACGACGCCGGTTTCATCGGCGCGGCCGCCCTGGGGGCCTACGCGCTCGGCAAAAGCGGTTGATTCGGACCTCGTTGACGTATAATGTCCGGTCTGAGGCGCCGGATGTGATCCAGACGGCGCCTGTTTTGTGACCGGCCATGAAATCGCGCGGCAAGATCATCATCGTCCCGCTCGGCGATCTCGACTTCTACCAGGTCAACAAGCTCGCCGCCAATCTCTCCATCGCTTTTTCCGCCGGCGTCGACATCCTGCAGGGAGTCGAGGTGCCCGACGAGGCCGAGAATCAGGAACGTGGTCAGTTCTACGCCACCGTGATCCTGACCAAGCTGGAACTGATGCGCCAAAACGACAACGAGCGGATCCTCGGCCTGACCGAGGAGGATCTCTACATCCCGACCGTGCCGTTTGTCTACGGCGAGGCCGATCCGGTCTCCGGCTGCGCGGTGATGTCATTCTACCGCATGCGGCTTGAGTTTTACGGCATGGCCGAGGATGAAAAGCAGATCTTCTCGCGCGCGGTCAAAGAAGGCATCCACCTGGTCGGGCAATTGTTCCACCTTGCGGCCTGCAGCAACCCCCGCTGTGTGATGTACCGTTCGGCCTCGATGAGTGACACCGACGCCAAAGCCGAAAAATTCTGTGACAACTGCCAGCGCCGCCTGGTCCGCCACGGCGTCTGAGTCCCAACCGTATGACGGCTCCCGCTCCCTCCACCGGCCGGATTTGGGGATACCGGATCGGACGGCTCCTGCAGATTCTCGGCCTCGTGCTGGGGTTGGAGGGGCTTTTGGTCTACGGCGCCGAGCCCAGCGAGGGGCCGATGATCTATGCCACCCTGCTGGCGGTGGCCGTCTTCTATGCCGGCTGGCTCCTGGCCCGGCGATTTTCTCCCGTTTCGCCATCGAAAAAGTGATGGACAGCGCGCCCGCCGCTGTCTAAGCATCCGTGGGACGCGATCCGCCGCGGCGGATCGCCGCGCCGCGGAGGTGGCCGTGCGCGCGCCGTTTCGTCCTCGCGGAGCGCCTCCAGGGACCACGTCGCGTTCGTTTGTGCAAGCCGGGGCTCGCGGCTCCGCCGGAGCGTCGCGCTCCTACATCGTGTCTGGAGCATTTCCATGACCCTCGAACAGGTTCTCGAAAAACTGCGCAAGGACAGCCACGTCGAGCACTGGCACACCATCTCCGCCCGCAGCGGCGACTACCGCGACTATCCCGCATCGATCGACCCGCGGCTGGCCGATGCGTACCGTCGGCGGGGCGTGGCCAAGCTCTACCGCCATCAGGCCGAGGCGATCGACGCGGTCGAGCGCGGCGACAATGTGGTGGTCGTGACCCCGACCGCCTCCGGCAAGACCCTCTGCTACAACCTGCCGGTGCTCGACGCCATCCTCCGCGACCCGTCCGCCCGCGCTCTGTACCTGTTTCCGACCAAGGCGCTCTCGCAGGATCAACGCGCCGAGTTGGTCGAATTGACCGAGAGCGCCGGCATCGACATCAAGACCCACACGTTCGACGGCGACACGCCCTCGACCGCCCGTCGCGCCGTGCGCATCGCCGGGCAGATCGTCATCACCAACCCCGACATGCTGCACTCCGGCATTCTGCCCCACCACACCAAGTGGGTCAAACTCTTCGAAAACCTCCGCTATGTTGTCATCGATGAACTGCACCACTACCGCGGCGTCTTCGGCTCGCACCTGGGCAACGTAATCCGCCGCTTGCTGCGCATTGCCGCCTTCTACAACGCCGATCCGCAGTTCATCGCCTGCTCGGCCACCATCCACAATCCCGATGAACTGGCCGAACGGATCGTGGGCAGGAAGTTCGTCGTGGTTGACCGCAACGGCGCCCCGACCGCCGAAAAGCATGTCATCCTCTACAACCCGCCGCTGGTCAACGAGGCCCTCGGCATCCGTCGCTCCTCGCTGTCGGTGGCCAATAAGCTGGCCGCCGAGTTCCTGACGCACAACATTACCACCATCGTCTTTGCGCGCATGCGCCGGTCGGTCGAGGTCATCCTCACCTACCTGCGCGAGCACTTGGCGATGATCAAACGCAACCCGCATCTGGTGGTCGGCTACCGCGGCGGATATCTGCCCAATGAGCGCCGCCGCATCGAGGAGGGGCTGCGCCGCGGCTCAATCCGTGGCGTGGTCTCCACCAACGCCCTCGAGCTGGGCATCGATGTCGGCTCGCTGGATGTCGCGATCCTCTGCGGCTACCCCGGCACCCTGGCCTCGATGCGCCAGCAGATCGGACGCGCCGGGCGGCGGCAGGGGATATCGGCGGCGATCATGGTCGCCAACTCCTCGCCCGTCGACCAGTTCCTCATCCGCCACCCTGAGTATATCTTCGACCGCCCGGTCGAATCGGGAATTGTCGACCCGAACAATCTGGTCGTGCTGATGTCCCACCTGAAATGCGCCGCCTTCGAGCTGCCGTTCGGCGCCGATGCCAAATTCGGTGTCGACATGACCCAGCCGATGCTGGAGTACCTGCGCGAAAACCGGGTGCTGACCCAGTCGGGCGGACGCTACTTCTGGGCCTCCGACATCTATCCCGCCGGCGAGGTCTCCCTGCGCGCCGCCTCGCCGGAGAACTTCACCATCCACAACCGCTCCGACAAAAACCGCATCATCGGCGAGACCGACCTGTTCTCGGCGCCGGTCTTTCTGCATCCCGACGCCATTTACCTCCACGGCGCCGGGCAGTACCAGGTTAAGGACCTCGACTGGGAGGGACGACGCGCCTATGTCGAGGAAGTCAACGTCGACTACTTCACCGACGCCGAAACCAAGACTGACCTGAAGATCCTCACGGTCGAAAACGACCGCATCGCCCCCGACATGCGGCTGGGGCATGGCGAAGTGTCGCTGACCACCGTCGCCGTGCTGTTCAAGAAGATCCGTTTCCACACCCACGAAAACGTCGGCTCCGGCAAGATCAGTCTGCCCGAACTGGAGATGCACACCACCGCCTTCTGGGCCGATTTCCCCGCCGACATCGCCGCGAAACTGGGCTACCCGATCGGCAACCTGGGGGAGATCCTGCGCGCCGCCGCCAATGCGCTGGGGCAAATGGCCCCCCTGTGGGTGATGTCCGATCCGCGCGACCTCGGCGCGCTCTCGCAGGTGCGCGCACCGCATTCCGGGCTGCCGACGATTTACCTCTACGACAACGTCCCCGGCGGCGTCGGCTTTTCGCAAAAGATTTTCGAGATGGCCTCCGACCTCTTCTCCGAGACCGCCCGGCTGATCCGCGAATGCTCCTGCCAGAGCGGCTGCCCCGCCTGTGTCGGTCCGGAAATGGAAATCGGCCGCATCGGCAAAAGAGGCGCCGCCGACCTGCTGGAGTTCGCGGCCAAATCGGCGACGCTGGAGACACGCCCGCGCGTCAACGAACCGGTGGCGCAGCTTGATGGGGAAGAGGGTGGGATTGATTAATCGTTTCACTCTGACTCGCTGACTGATTGCAGTGAGGACCACGAATGTATCGCAGGGGACAGGTGTGGCACCAACGATGAAACCCTTCCGATTCACTCCCGCCTTGATTGCGCTTGTACTAGCCGGAATGATCGCTTTCACGTTCGAGACGTGGCTCTTCTCAGGGGCCGTTCCGGGTTTAACTGCAAACGTGGTTTTGCTCGTAACGGCGATTCTGTTCTTGGTCCAACTCCGCGAATCCTACGAGACTCGCAGGGTGCTAATTGAGCAATGTCACGACCGTGATCGACCGCGCATCTCGTTTCAATTGACTTCCGAGATGCGGAATGGGGAGTCCTTCTTTGCTGTCTTGAATCGCGGGACGCGTCACGTTGAGGCGCGCGTAGTTCTGAAATTGACTATGTCCAACGGTGGCATGAGAGAGGAAAGCTACGGCAAGGGTCTTCACGGAGGGACACAATCCTGGATCATTCAGTTCGGAGAGGTCAAAACGGGTCACTTCTGACTCGTCGACCTAGCTTTTGATCTAGATGGCACTCCTCGTGATAGAGTCACACAGCTAGTTGGCGACCGGAGGCCTTGTGATTTACGACTGACCGTTTCCGTGATGGCTCGGAATCTCGAGGCGGGTCCGGATGAATGGGAGTCTATGCCGGACTACAATTGGATCCTCAAGCGTGACTACCGCGAATGGACTACCGATCACACCTTCGGTCATAGTCCAGTCACGGACTGAACGGCAAACACAGGTCGATTTCGGGGTCCAGCTCCGATCCGCCTACGCTGTCAAATCCTACCAAAACGGGGTTGACTGAACCCCTTGCCCGCTTGATACTTGAGGCCTGCCGCAACGCCCGCCGGGCGTTTTTGTTTGGCGGGTTTTGTGAAAAGATTCCCTTAGGGAATCCGACGGGCTGACCACCGATGCTGAGTCTGATCGTCTTCTGGGTTGCCGCTCTTGTGGCCATCGCCGCCGCCGTGCGCGTCATCACCGTGCGCAACCCGATCACCTGCGTCCTCCACCTGATTGTCACCCTCGTCGCGCTGGCCGTCCTCTTCCTGCAATTGTCGGCGGAGTTTATCGCCATTCTCCAGATTATCATCTACGCCGGCGCCATCATGGTGTTGTTCCTGTTCATCGTGATGATGCTCAACCTGAAACGCGATGAGTTCGGGCCCAATCCGCTGCGCGGCATCCGCGTCTTCGGCGGGATACTGGGCGCCACCTTCCTTGCAGAGCTCTTCGTCCTCTTCGGCGGCGTCGATGCGGTTGTCGGCCCGGCGCCTGAGGGATTTGGCAGCGTCACTGCCATCGGCAAGGCGCTGTTCGGCGGATACCTGTTTGCGTTCGAACTGACGTCGATTCTGCTACTGGCCGCCGCGCTGGCGGTGATGGTGGTGGCGCGTCCGCGCCGCGACGGCGAGGTCGAGGGATAACCGATGCTGCCCGTGCCGCTGGAACATTACCTCATCGTCGCCGGGATTCTCTTCACTCTCGGCGTGGTCGGCGTGATGGTCCGCCGCAACGCCATCGTCACCCTGATGAGTGTCGAGTTGATGCTCAACGCCGCCAATCTGCTGCTGGTCGTCTTTGCCCGCGTCCACCATGACATCGGCGGGCAGGCGATGGTCTTTTTTGTGCTGACCGTGGCGGCCGCCGAAGCCGCGGTCGGGCTGGCAATCCTGGTTGCGGTCTACCGGCGCAAACGGTCGGTCGATGTGGATGGATTGAACATGCTGAAAGGGTGACGCGCGCGGGTCCCCTCACCCGCCTGGCCCGCTGGGCCAGGCGACCTCTCCCGGAGGGAGAGGTGAACAAGCGGAGTGGGGATTGGTAGTTCGCGGAAACGGGGGATAGGAAATAGGCTGAACATGCTAACAGAGTGATGGTGGTGGTTCCCCTCACCCGTTCTGCCCGCGGTAAAACGACCTCTCCCGAAGGGAGAGGTGAACAAGCAACGAAGTGTTTGGCTACTTTAGTGATCAGGGGATCGGAAGTTCAGAAGTTCGAGAGAGCAGCGATCAGGAGAGATGGGAAGCAGGATTACTGACAAGTTAGAGACTGGAAATCACCGGAACGACAGAACGATTTGAACGATGTCATGACGCAGAATCGACGAGCTGAGTTCGCTGAATTGCGCGACGGCCGGGGCGCAAGTCCGTTCACCTCCCCCTCAGGGGGAGGTCGTTTTGCCGCAGGCAAAACGGGTGAGGGGACCCGCCGGAACCGCGAGAGACACCCCTAAGACTCATGCTATCGCTTGTCTGGACCATACCGCTCTGGCCGCTGGCCGGGTTCCTCCTTAACGGCTTCTTCGGCCGTAAGTGGGGGAAAGGCCCCGCGGGCGTGGTGGCCTGCGCCGGCGTGCTCGCCTCCTTTGTCATCGCGCTGGGATCGTTTTTCGCCCTCCTCGGCTATCCCGGGCGCCAGTTCCAGGTCATGCCCTTCGAATGGATCGGCGTTGATGGTTTCTCGGCGGCGTTCGGATTCCTGTTTGATCCGCTCTCGGCGGTCATGGCGTTGGTGGTCAGCGGCGTCGGCTTCCTCATCCATGTCTATTCGGTCGGGTACATGGCGCATGACCCCGACCAGCCGCGGTACTTCGCCTTCCTCAACCTCTTTGTCTTCTTCATGCTGGTGCTGGTCCTGGCCGGAAACTTCCTGCTGCTCTACGTCGGCTGGGAAGGGGTGGGGCTTTGCTCGTATCTGCTGATCGGTTTCTGGTACAAACGTCCCTCGGCGGCCAGGGCGGGGATGAAGGCGTTTGTCGTCAACCGCATCGGCGATTTCGGTTTTGCCATCGCCATCTTTCTGATCTTCCGCTCGTTCGGCACCGTCAATTATCTCGAGGTCTTTGAGAAGGCCCCGGCGATGGCCGCGGGGCTCGGCGGCACGCTGACCGCGATCGGGCTGTTGCTCTTCCTCGGCGCCACCGGCAAGTCGGCCCAGATCCCGCTTTATGTCTGGCTTCCGGACGCGATGGAGGGCCCGACGCCGGTCTCGGCGCTCATCCATGCCGCCACCATGGTCACCGCCGGTGTCTACATGGTCGCGCGTTGTTCAACGTTGTTCGCGCTGGCCCCGGTCACGCTGATCGTGGTCGCCGTCATCGGCGCCGCCACCGCGCTTTTTGCCGCGACCATGGCGTTGGTGCAAAACGACATCAAGAAGGTCCTGGCCTATTCAACCATCTCGCAGTTGGGTTACATGTTCCTCGCTCTCGGCGTCGGCGCTTTCGCCGCCGGGATCTTTCACCTGATGACCCATGCCTTCTTCAAGGCGCTGCTGTTCCTCGGCGCCGGCAGCGTCATCCATGCCATGTCCGACGAGCAGGACCTGCGCAAGATGGGCGGGCTGAAAAAGCACATGCCGACCACCTACTGGACCTTTGTCGTGGCGGCGCTGGCGATCGCCGGGGTGCCCCCGCTGGCCGGATTCGTTTCGAAGGATGAGATCCTCTGGAAGTCGTTCGCCTCACCCATCGGCCACTGGTTGCTGTGGGCGGTCGGTTCGCTCACCGCGCTCTTGACCGCGTTCTACATGTTCCGTCTGGTCTTCATGGCCTTCCATGGCCAGTCGCGTTTCGGCCATGAAGTCCATCCCCACGAATCGCCACGCGCGATGACGCTGCCCTTGTCGATTCTCGGCGTGCTCTCGATCATCGGCGGCTGGATCGGCTGGCCGGCGGCGCTCGGCGGCGGCGCCTGGTTCGAGCATTTCCTCGCGCCGGTCTTTACATTCGCCGAGGAGACACTCCACCTCGAGACACATGCCTCCCACGCCGTCGAGTATGGACTGATGGCCTTTTCCGTCCTGATCGCCCTGGCCGGCATCGGCTGGGCGTATGCCTGGTATGTGAAAGCGCCGGACAAGGCCGAGGCGCTGCGCCAGAAATTCCCCGGACTTTACAACCTGCTTCTGAACAAGTACTGGATCGATGAACTCTATGAGGCCGTGGTGGTCAATCCGCTGGTGAAGATCTCCACGGCGGTTTACCGCTACTTCGACCTCGGCGTGGTCGATGGCGCGGCCAATGGTCTGGCGGCCGGCGCGCAGAATGCCGCCGCCGGCGGGGTGAAGTTGTCCACCGGACGGTTCCGCTGGGGGATTCTGACCTTCATCCTGGGTTGTGTGGTCGCGGTTGGCTGGGCGCTGTGGGCCTTCCTGCAGGGAATGGTGGGCGCATAATGGGTCTGCTCTCGTTCCTCATCTTCTGGCCCGCCGTCGCTGGCATCGCCCTGCTTCTCTGGCCGCGCGATGAGGGGAAGGAACTGGGGATTGTCGCCGCGATTGCCTCGGCCGTCGAACTGGTTGCGTCGCTTTGGCTCTGGTTCGGCTTTGTCCCCGGCGGCGGATTCCAGTTCGTCGAAAAGGCGGCCTGGATCCCCCGCTTCGGCATCAATTACGCCCTCGGGCTCGATGGCATCTCGCTGCTTTTGGTCCTGCTCACCACGCTTCTGACCATCATCGCGGTGGTCTCGTCGTTTACCGGCATCAAGCAGGGCAGACGCGGCTACTATGCTTCGCTTCTGTTCCTCGAGACCGGCGTGATCGGCGCCTTCTGCGCCACCGATGTCTTCCTCTTCTATATCTTCTGGGAGGCGATGCTGATCCCGATGTACTTCCTGATCGGCATCTGGGGCGGGGAACGTCGCATCTACGCCACCGTCAAGTTCGTGCTCTACACCATGGTCGGATCGCTGCTGATGCTGGTGGCCATTCTCTGGACTTACCAGTACAGCAACGCCGGCGGCAATGGCACCTTCGACCTGTTCGCCTGGTATCAACTCAACATTCCCGCCGGCGCACAGCTCTGGCTCTTCGCTGCCTTTGCGCTCGCGTTTGCCATCAAGGTGCCGATGTTTCCGTTCCACACCTGGCTGCCCGATGCGCATGTGCAGGCGCCCGCCGCCGGATCGGTCATGCTGGCCGGTGTGCTGCTGAAACTGGGCACCTATGGCTTCATGCGTTTCGCCATGCCGCTGTTCCCCGACGGGTATGCGGTATTGGCCGACACCATCCGCGTGCTGGCGGTGATCGGCATCGTCTATGGCGCGGCGATGACCCTGATCCAGTCCGATGTCAAGAGTCTGGTGGCCTATTCCTCGGTCTCGCACCTCGGCTTTGTGATGCTTGGGCTGGCCTCGCTCAATCTGATCGGCGCCTCCGGCGCGCTGTTGCAGCAGATCAATCATGGCATCTCGACCGGCGCGCTCTTTTTGCTCATCGGGATGATCTATGAGCGCCGTCATACCCGTCAGATCGCCGACTATGGCGGCATCTTCGCCACCGTGCCGGTCTTCACCATCATCTTCCTGATCGTGACGTTGTCCTCGATCGGTCTGCCGGGCACCAACGGTTTCGTCGGCGAGTTTCTGATTCTCCTGGGCGCCTTCCAGACCAGCCCGGCCGCGGCGATCATCTCGACCACCGCCGTGATTCTCGCCGCCGGCTACATGCTCTGGCTGGTGCGACGGGTCTTCTTTGGTCCGCTCACTCATCCGGAGAATGAGAAGATTCTCGACCTCGACCGCCGCGAGCTGGCGGTGGTCATCCCGCTTGTGGCGCTGATCATCTGGATCGGCGTCTACCCGAAGCCCTTCCTGGCGCGCATTGAACCGGACTTGAAGACCTGGGTCGAACAGGTGAAGCCGCCGCAATATGGCGCTCCGGCCGACCCGTCCGAGTCATTCACCCTGCCGGCCGCGGAGGTGACGCGATGAATTGGGCCGCGATCGCCCCCGAAATCATCCTCTGTCTGGGCGTGTTCGTGGTGATGCTGCTCGATGTCACCTCGAAGGGGAAGTTCAACGCCGGCTGGCTGGCGGCCTTCGTGATTTTCGCCGCCGCCGTCAGCGTCGCGCTGCAGTTTGAGAACATCGAAGTCGGTTTCTCCGGCATGGTCCTCGCCGACCGTTTTGCCCACATGATCCGTCTGGTGATCTGCACCGGCGCGCTGCTGGCCACGCTCACCGCCGCCGGCTCCTGGAAGGCCAAAGGCGCCAACACGATCTTCGGCGTCGATTATTTCGCCCTGCTGCTGCTGTCGGTGATCGGCATGGACTTGCTGGTCACCGGCGCCCACATGGCGGTCCTGTTCATCGCCCTCGAAATCCTCTCGCTGCCGCTGTATGCCATGGCCGCGGGGCATGGCAAACATGATGAGCATGTCGAGGCGGGCGCGAAGTATTTCCTCAATGGCGCCTTTGCCTCCGGCATCCTGCTTTTTGGCATCGCGCTGGTCTATGGCGCCACCGGCAGTTTCAATCTCGAGCAGATCGGCCGGGCGATCGCGCAGGGCGACGCTCACGGTCTGCTGGTCTGGATCGGCGGAATCCTGATTGCGATCGGCTTCCTCTTCAAGATTGCCGCGGCGCCGTTCCATGCCTGGGCGCCCGATGTCTACGCCGGCGCGCCCACACCCACCGTTGCCTTCTATTCCGCCGCGCCCAAGGCGGCGGCGGTCGGGTTGCTTCTGCGTCTCACGCTCTCCGTGTTCGCCGACATTCCGATGGAGTCGTTTCTCTGGGGGATCGCCTGGCTGTCGATGCTGGTCGGCAATCTCCTGGCCTTGCGCCAGCATGATCTGAAACGCCTGCTCGCCTATTCCGGCATTGCCCACATGGGCTATGCCCTGGTCGGCCTCGCTGCTGGAGGGTCCAGCGCGGTCGGGGCCGTGAGTTTCTATCTGCTCGGGTATGCCGGAATGTCGGTGGGCGGCTTCGCCGTGCTCTGCGCCATCAGCCATGGTGGTGTGAGCGCCACGCTGGAGAATGTCGCCGGCCTCGGCAAACGCCACCCGGCGCTGGCGGCGGTCCTTTCGATCTTCATGTTCGCGCTGGCGGGCATACCGCCGACCGTCGGCTTTGCCGGCAAGTTCGTCGTCTTCTCCGAAGCTGTGCGCGCCGATCTGGTCGGCCTGGTCATCTGGGCAGTCCTGTTCTCGGCGTTGTCGGTCTACTACTACCTGCGCGTGGTGGTGGCGATGTGGATGTGGCCTCCGACCGAAGAGTCGGCTGCCATCGATCCGCCCGCCTCGCTGCGCCCCGCCCTCTGGCTGGCCACACTGGTCACGATGATCCCCGGCCTGTATCCGCAACCCTTCCTGGACCTGGCCGGCAGTTCGCTCTTCTGGCTGCTGTAGAGCACAAGCGTTACTTCGATCCGGGCAAAGGTTGGCCTGTGGACAAAAAGTGAACAGTTGTGCACATTTTTATCTTGACAGCCCGGGGGGATCTCCGAATCATGCTCCTGTGCGCATTGTCCGCGCATGGGAAGGAGGAAACTAGGATTTCGGTCTTGGTTTTCGGTCTGGTGCATGGTGCCCGACACTTAGGTGTCGCTTAATGAAGAGGCTTCTGCCTCCCTCTCCGTTTCGTGCGGGAGAGGCGCGATGACCCCGGGCAGGATGTCGCGATGCCTTTACGCTCGTCGGTCATTGTTCGCGGCGTGGGAAGTGGCGCGTTGGCGAGCTAGTTAAAAGGAGGCTGCACAGCGATTTCGTTGTGTGGCTCAGTTAAACGTCACCATGTAACCAGGAGGTATGATGCGCAATAAGCGTCGGAAGCCAGGCCGTGGGAGGGTCACTGCAACTCGTCATCTCAATTCTCTGATCGACGAGTTGATGCGAATCGCACGCGAAGCAGAACAGTCGGACTCTGCCATGCTGGTAGATCTCAAACGCTCGATCAAGAAGGCGAAGGCGATTCGACGAGTCATAGACGCGGGCGTGACGCCCGCGATGGTCGTCGAAGCCATCGTCTACATTGGAAGATTGGCCAAGAGAATCTACTCCTTCTTTAACTACCGATTCGCGGTTGTGTAGATAGATGGATGTCGGGCTACTAGTCAGGATGCTGCGGGAGGCAGAGCGTCTATCCCAGCAGACATTGGCCAAGAGGCTCGGAGTTTCACGAACGTATCTCTCGCAGATCGAGCGAGGAGCGCGTGATCCCGGCTTCGCGTTGTTGAAGAAACTCTCCAAGGAGCTACGCATTCCGCTCCCATTGCTCGTGTTGCAGGACACTGAAAGCGAGAATCAAGAGGTCATCGCCGAGCTCCGGGCAATCCTAGGAACACTTCTAGCGGCAAGAGTGTCGCGAAAGCTCGACAAGAGATGATTAAGTCCGGTCTGAACATTCGGTCCGTCAAGCATCTTTGTATGCGGCTTCGTACCTCAGAGCGCGAGCTGACCTCAATCATGAGTGATCCGAGTCGATTTTATCGATTTCGAGAAATCAGCAAAGACGGAAAAATCCGAATCGTCGCTAGGATATACGGGCCGCTCCGGGTAATACAGGATCGTCTGCAAGACGAGTTGCGGCGTCTGCAGTATCCAGTAGAGTTGCAGGGAGGGTTCCGCGGCAGATCGAATGTGTCCAATGCAAATATCCACTTGCGGCCGGCCGCAATCCTCAAGTCCGACATTTCCAATTTTTATCCCAGTGTCTCGAACGCGAAAGTCTATCGAGTGTTCTGTAATGTCTTGGGTTGCAGCCCCGCGGTCTCCCGCATTTTGACACGCCTTTGCACTTTGAATGGCGCGCTGCCTCAGGGGGCTCCCACGAGTTCAATTCTCGCTGGCCTCGCCTCCATGAACCTTCTTAGACGCGCGCGGAAACTCGCACAGACGCACCGCGCGAGGTTTTCGCTCTATGTGGATGACCTCACTCTCTCAGGTCCCAAACATGTGACGCAACTTGAATCGCTTGTTTGCCGCATGATTGAGCAATCCGGCTTCCGGCCAAACAGGGGCAAGACGTATGGAGTCCAAGTTGGAGAATTCGTAGTAACAGGTGTCAGGATTGAGAAGCAAATAGACTGTCCTTCGAAGAAGCTCCGCGAAATAGATATCGAAATCGATAAAGTGCGTACGGACAACCACTCGCCAAGACAGGTGCGTTCACTGGAAGGCAAGATTCGGTACGTGACCGGACTAAACCGAGGTGCGGCAAACCTCCGAGCGCGACGACTACGCAGAAGGTTGAGGAAGTTGCGACAGGAGCCACGGTGAGTCCGGCGTTGAGTGTTTCCTGTATGTACAGTTCTCTGAGGGGTTGACAAGCCCACCCGCTACGTCCGGAAGAAGTAATCGTCGTACTGCGATCCGGAATCGTCCTTCGTCAGCGGCTCGAATGTGTCGCCGTGCCAGATGAGCATGCAACGCGTGCAGACCCACACATGCTCGCGCGCCTGCAGTTTCTCCTGACAGCGGGGGCACGTCCGCAGACGTTTGCCATTGGAGGCGCGTCGCCTAAACCACATGGTGTCACCGCGCTTTCACCAGCATCACCAGCGTGGTCACGCCGATGAACACCGGAAAGGTCTGCATGGGGGAGATCGACGGCGCCAGCGTCAAGCCGGCAATCGACAGCAGCGCCGACGGGACCAGCACCCATTTGGCCAGGTTGTAGACGAGTTTGGTGGCGTAGGTCACGATGATCAGGACGACCAGCGCGCTGAACGCCCAGAAGGCGTACTGCCCGATCTCGCCCAGGTGGGCTACGATGAACGCGTTCAGATCGCCCCAGCGATCGGCGAGCCGCTCGACGAACTCCGTCATCGACGCGAAGATCGTCATCACCAGTCCGCCCGCCCCGCTCATCGTTGCTCCCTGTGCGATTTACACGACTTCGGTTCCCACCGGCTCGATCGTCAACGACGACTCGCCGACTTCCGAAAGCCCGTTCATCCGCGAAGTGAGAAAATTCCGCGACGTGATCCACTTCTGCGAGAAGCCCATGACCTGTTCGCGCGTCGCGTCGTCCTGCCAATCCAGCGTCAGACTGTCGATATGCTCGCCATGCACCACCAGGTCTTCCATGGTCAGGATGTAACGGACCCTCATCATCGTCGCTCCCGTCGCCCTCGTAGGCGCAGCGTCTCCGGACTGCGAAATCGCAATCCCGATGCCGGATTTGCGGTGCGAGGAGCCGCGTAGGGTGATGATATGGAAGCGGTTGTGAGATAATGCAATATGCGGACCAGTGAAAGTCCGGTATTATGCTATCCGCCTCTGTGCGGATATCCTACAGCGGTCGGTAGTGGTTGGCATCCCACAGGTTGTGGCGCGTGTGCGAGGCTCCCTGCTCAGGATTTGAAAAGGGGGTGGATCATGGCGATTTGCCGGTGAAGTGCGGCACGGTATCGCAAACCGCCACGGTCGGCGGTTGCCATCTGGGCGGTAAAGTCCGCAAACTCCTCCGGCAACGCCCAACGCGCCTCGCGGATCTCCTGCGTATCGACCGGCGCGATCACCTCATCGTCGGTGTGGGCGCTGAAGACGTGCGTCCACCAGAGGATCTCGCGGCCGCAGTCCTCAAAGACCACCCGGGCGCGCAACAGATACCGGTCCAGCGTCATCACCAGTCCGGTTTCCTCATAGGCCTCGCGCGCCGCGCCTTCCTCCAGTGTCTCGCCCACATGCAAACCGCCTGATGGCGCGCGGAAAAGCCCGCGCGGATAAATCGGCTTGGCGATCACGGCCACACGCCCGCGGTTTTCGATGTAGAAGGTGATGTCATGGTCGCGGCCGTCCTTCTGGCTGGCCTTGATACCGTCGAAATCGTGGCTGGAGACCGGCTGATGGTGGTGCCACTCGACCGGTCGGCCGTAGCGCGCCTCCCAGCCGGCGATGGTTGCGCTGCCCAGATAACTCACGCCGCCCCTTTGTTCCCGGATTGCGGAAAAACCAGCATCGTGAATGTGCCCGTCGCGATCAGGCGATCCTTCGTCGGGCCGTACACATCAACCGCGGCGACCGCCACCCGCGACCCCACCCGCACGGTCCGTCCCGCCGCCCACGCCGTCCCGCCGGGCAGCGCCGCCAGGTAATTCATCTTGAACTCGATCGTCACCAGATCGGTTCCTTCGGGGATCACCGTGAGCGCCGCGAAGGTCGCGGCGGTGTCGGCCAGCGAGGCCAGCGCCCCGCCGTGCACGATTCCCTGATACTGCCGGTGATGACGCGCCGCCGTCAACGACAGCGTCGCCGCGCCCGCCGCCAGACGAACGATCTTCATGCCCATCCAGTTGGGGAAGGGGACGGTACGAAACCGCGACGTCAACATCCGCCGGCGCGCGGCCGTCCAGTTCTGCGACAGGTCGGCGGGTTTCTTACGCGGCGTTCGGCTCATACAAGCGGCAGGACTTCGGTCTGCAATGGCAGCGTGGTGACCACCGCGCGGCGGTTCTGCACGACCACGTTGATCTCGGAGCGGATGCCAAACTGCGGCAGATAAATACCCGGCTCGACGGTGAAGGCGACATTCTCCTGCAGCCGCCGCCGGTCCTGCGTCTCCAAATCGTCGATGTTGGGGCCGACATCATGGACCGCGCGCCCCAGCGAGTGGCCGGTGCGATGGATGAACTGCTCGCCGTAACCGGCCTGTTCAATCACCGTGCGCACCGCCCGGTCGACTTCGTAACCGTGGACCGTCTCGCCGCGCGCCAGTTTCTCATTGGCGAACTCGATTGCACGGTCGCGTCCCCGCGCCACTATCCCGAAGACCCTGGCGATCTCATCGGGAATCCGGGGGCCGGTATAGCCGGTCCAGGTGATGTCGGCATAGACGGCATCGGGCGTGTCGAACTTCGCCCAGATGTCCAACAGCACGAGCTGATTCGGCCCGACCCGCGCCGATTTGCCCGCGGTCGGCTCATAGTGCGGATTGCCGGCGTTGGCATCCACCGCGCAGATCGGCCCTTCGCCGTCGTTCACCATCCCGCGCCGGGCGAATTCGCCGCGGATGAACTCGGCGACCTCATGCTCGGTCAGTGATGCGCGCTCGCGCACTTTGCGCCGCACCAGATCGAAGGCCAAATCCTTGATCTCCAGCACCGCGGCCACGGCCCGCCGATGGCTTTCAAACTGCGACGGCGTCCAGGCGGCGAGAAACCGCGCCACCAAATCGGCGGAGGAGACCACCTCGATGCGGCGCGCGCGAATCTTTTCCACCGTCGCCGCGTCGACCCGCGCCACGTACGGGATCGCGTTGTCGGGGGAATACTCCATCGCCACCCGATGGCACCCCTGCGTCGCCCAGTCGATCCCCGCGTCCAGTTCCTGCCAGGTGCGGTACACGCGCTTGTCCGCCGCCATTCCCTCGAACGCGAGACTCTCGATGCGATGGTAGAGCACCCGCACCGGCCCCTGCGCCGGGATCAGCGCAAACCAGCGGCGGGTCACCACCCCGACCAGGCCGGCGATCTGCCGCGCAATCGGGTTGAGACCGTGGGCGTCGTAAAGCAGCCAACCGTCCAGCCCCTCGTCACGCAAGGCCTGCTGGATCGCGGCCAGTTGATCGGTGAGTATGGCGGGCATGCGCTAATCTTCGAGTTGATAGACGACATCGTCGACGGCCTTGAAGCCGGCGCTCTCGTAGAGCCGCTTCGCCTCCGCGTTCGAGGGGCGCGCGTGGAGGAAGATCAACGACGCGTCGATCGCCTCGCCGATGCCGACAATCGCCCGCATCAGCCGTCCGCCGAGTCCCTGCTCCCACGCTTCGGGTGTCACGACCAGATCATCGATGTAGATCTGCCGCCCTCCTTCGGCCAGCGCCGGCAGCACATGGATCACCGCCATGCCCTTCGCCGCGCCGTCGGTGTCGTCGCGCAACACGAACATGACATTGTCCGGACGCGCCAGCGCGCCCTCGACCGATGCGGCCAGATCCTCGGGCGTGACATCCCATTCCTGCGCCGCCAGCGTCTGCAACAGGCGGCTGATTGCGGCCGCGTCTCGGGCTTCCGCCAAACGCACGCCGTGTTCGGATGTGGATAAGACGCGACGCAGACGGTCGCGCAACGTCGGTCTTGCCATCGTGGTTGCCATTTGTGAAAGTAAATGCCGCGCGCGCGGGCAAACAACACCCAATCTGCGGGCCGCCGTCCTTTTCCGAATTGACAACCACGGCCCCGCATCACTTCTATGGATTCCCGGAGGATCAGGACGGAAGGGCAGAAGCGACGGCATGGCAATCACCCGTGAGGAAGTGGCCCATACGGCGAAGTTGGCGCGGTTGGAGTTGACCGACGCGGAATTGGAGCGATTCGGACGCGATCTGGCCCGCATCTCCGCCTACATGGACCAGCTCGCCGAAGTGCGCGATGCCGCCGCCGAGGCCCGCGCCGTCCTGCCGCTTGTGCCCGACGCCGAGGCGCTCCGTGACGATGTGATCCGTCCCAGTCTGCCAAGGGAGTCCGCGCTTTCCGGCGCCCCCGAGCCTGAGGACGGCTTCTTCCGGGTCCCCAAAGTCATCGGATAGAACGCTTCGATTGCGTTCAGTCAAGCCATCCCCCGGCGGAGTCATTCGTCATGACCCACAAGCGCCGCATCGCCCCAGGGGATTGCGTCGGCATCATCCCGGCGCGCTGGGGCTCGACCCGCTTTCCCGGCAAGATTTTGACGCCCATCGCAGGTGTGCCATTGCTGGAGCGGGTGATTGTCGGCTGCCGCCGTTCCCGGCGCGTGAAACGCTGGCTGGTGGCCACCGATGACCGACGCATTGCCCGCTGCGCCGAAGCGGCGGGAATCGAAGCGGTTATCACCCCGAAGTCACTGGCCTCCGGCTCCGATCGCGCCGCCTATGTTTCACGCCGCCTGCGGGCACTTTGGATCATCAATTGGCAGGGCGACGAGTGGACCCCCGACGGGCGTCCGATCGATCTGCTGGTCGAGGCCCTCGAACGCCACGCCGATTGTCCGGTGGCGACACTGGCGCGCACGCTGGACCCCGCGCACGCAGAAAATCCCAACCGCGTCAAAGTTGTGCTTTCACGTTCGGGACGGGCGTTGTACTTTTCGCGGGCACCGATCCCCCACGCAACTAACGGGACCGAGCCCTTCTGGCTGCATCTGGGCGCCTACGCCTTTGAGCGGCCGATGCTGTTGCGATTTGCCGGCTGGCCCCGGACGCCGCTGGAAAAACGCGAGCGGCTCGAGCAGTTGCGACTGCTCGAACACGATGTCCCGATCGCGGTTGGCCTCTGCCGGACCCGCACCCACGGGGTGGACACGCCGGAGGACGCCAGCGCGTTGGAGAAATGGCTCGGACACGGCCGATGAGAATACAATAGAGGAGGGGTGGAGCAATGGACGCAGTGGTCAGTCAAACACGGCATATTTTCGTCACCGGCGGCGTGGTCTCCTCCCTGGGAAAAGGCATCGCCGCCGCCTCGCTGGGGCTGTTGCTCAAGCGGCGCGGCTTGCGCGTCGGAATGCAAAAGTTCGACCCCTACCTTAATGTCGACCCCGGCACGATGAACCCCTTCCAGCACGGCGAGGTGTTTGTCCTCGATGACGGCGCCGAGACCGACCTCGATCTGGGCCACTACGAGCGGTTCCTCGATGAGAACCTCACCCGCCAGAGCAATGTCACCACCGGGCAAGTCTACGAAACCATCATCTCGCGCGAGCGGCGCGGCGATTACCTCGGCGCCACTGTCCAGGTCATCCCGCATGTCACCAACGAGATCAAATCGCGAATTCGCCGGATCGAGAAGCGCGACGGCGCCCTCGATGTGGTGATCACCGAAATCGGCGGGACCGTCGGCGACATCGAATCACAGCCCTTCCTCGAAGCAATCCGTCAGATGGGGCTGGAAAGTCCGCCTGGCCACACGCTCTATATCCACCTGACGCTGGTGCCCTACATCGACACCGCCGGCGAACCGAAGACCAAGCCCACGCAGCACTCGGTCAAGGCCCTGCGCGAGATCGGGATCCAGCCGCACATCCTGCTTTGCCGCACTCAACAGGAACTCTCCGAGGAAATCCGCGCCAAAATCGGCCTGTTCTGCAATATGCCCGCCAGCGCGGTCTTCTCCGCGGTCGATGTCGATTCGGTCTACAAGGTTCCGCTCCTGTTCCATGAGCAGGGCGTCGATGATCTCGTTTGTCGCTTCCTCAACTTGGCTCCGCCGCCGCCGCAGCTGGACGACTGGCGCAAGATCGTCCAGACCATCACCAACCCAAAGCATCATGTACGCATCGCGATCTGCGGCAAGTACGTGTCCCTGAAGGACGCTTACAAGTCGATCATCGAATCGTTCGTGCATGCCGGTGTCGCCAACGACGCCCATGTCGAGCTGGTGTGGGTTTCCTCGGAGAACATCAAGAAGCACGGCGCCGAGCAGTACCTTGACAACGTCGATGGCTTGCTCATCCCCGGCGGGTTCGGCGAGCGAGGCGTGGAAGGGAAAATCGAGTCGATCCGCTTTGTCCGCCAGCATGGCATCCCGTTTTTCGGCATCTGCCTCGGCATGCAGTGCGCCGTGATCGAGTTCGCCCGCAACGTCTGCGGCCTGGAGGGAGCGCAGTCCTCCGAATTCAACCGCGAGGCGCCGCACCCGGTTATCACGCTGCTTTCCGAACAGCGCGAAGTGACCAACATGGGCGGCACCATGCGTCTGGGCGCCTATCCCTGCGTCGTGGCCGAGGGGACCAACTCCCACAGGGCCTACGGCGTCACGCAGATTTCCGAACGCCACCGCCACCGCTATGAATTCAACAACGGCTACCGCGACCAGATCTTCGGCGCCGGGATGATCCCCGCCGGTCTCTCGCCCGATGGCACGCTGGTGGAAATCGTCGAAATCCCCAAGCACCCGTGGTTCGTCGGCGTCCAGTTCCATCCCGAACTGAAGTCGCGCCCGACCAACCCGCATCCGCTCTACCGCGACTTCGTCGCCGCGGCGGTCCGCTTCCGCCAGTCGCGCCAGACCGAGTCGATTGTGGAGCAACGATCCGCCTGACGGCGTCGCGCAAAACGGGCGATGGAGGTACCCTCCATCGCCCGTTTTCGTTTATATTGCCCCTCCATGCCGTCGACGAAGGGCCACGAAATGTCACCACCGGTGCAGATTGTTCACGCCTTTGAAATTGGCTCCTTGGCCGTGGGCCGCGGGACCATGCTCTGGATTCTCGGCCCCTGCGTGCTGGAGTCCGAAGCGCTGGCGCTGACCGTGGCCGACAAACTGGCGGTCATCGCCGAACGCGACAGCCGTCAGATCGTCTTCAAGAGCTCCTATACAAAGGCCAATCGCCTGCGCGGCGACTCCTATCAGGGGCCCGGGATCGAGGAGGGGTTGCGCATCCTCGAAAAAGTGCGCGCGCGCACCGGATTGCCGGTGACCACCGATGTCCACACCCCGGCGGAGGCTGCCCTGGCCGCGTCCGTGATTGACTTGATTCAGATTCCCGCCTTCCTCTGCCGCCAGACCGATTTGGTCGTCGCGGCCGCGAAGACGGGCAAGCCGATCAACATCAAAAAAGGTCAGTTTCTCGCTCCGGCGGACATGGCCCACATCGCCGACAAGGCGGCGCAGGCCGGCAACTCCAAGGTGATGCTGACCGAACGTGGCAGCACACACGGCTACGGCGACCTGATCGTCGATTTCCGCTCGTTGCCGACCATGCGCGCGGCGGGCTTCCCAGTCTGCTACGACGCCTCGCACTCGGTGCAAACGCCCGGTTCGGCGGGGGGCGCTTCGGGCGGACGGCGCGAGTTCCTCCTGCCGCTTCTGCGCGCGGCGGTCGCGGTCGGCATTGACGCCATCTTCTGCGAAGTGCATCCCGATCCGGACAGCGCCAAAAGCGACCGTGAAACCCAATGGCCGCTGGAACGCATCGACGAACTCTTCGCCGCCGTCGATGCGATCGCCGGGGTCGAATCCCTCACCGCCGCGAGCGCTCATGCCTAAGCCCAGCCGCAAACCCGGCCGCGCGCGTCTGGCCCGCATCAAGATGGTGATGCTCGATTTCGATGGCGTGCTCACCGACAACCGGGTCTGGGTGTCGGCATCCGGCGAACGGCTGAAGTGTTTCTGGGTGCCCGATGGCGTCGGGATTTTCATGGCCCACAAGGCGGGATTGAGATTTGCGATCATCACCGGCAACAACGACGCCTCCACACGCCACCGCGCCGAGTATCTGCGCATTGAAGAAGTCCATCAGGATGTGCGCGACAAGGCCGAGGTCTATGAGCGGCTGAAACGACAGCATCAGCTCGCCGATGACGAAATCATGTTTCTCGGCGACGATCTGCCCGATCGGCCGATCTTTCGTCGTCGCTGCTTGCGCGTGGCCCCCTGTGATGGCCACCCCGAAATCCTCGCGCTGGCCGACTGGGTGATCCCACGCGCCGGCGGGCAGGGATTCGTGCGCGCCGCTCTCGACGCGCTGCTGGAAGCGCGCGGCTTCGACTGGACACCGCAAGGATCGCGCCAGGTGTTGGCCGCCGGAGAACCGATGAAGCCATGAAGACAAAGACCGCCGCCTCCATGCGCCTGGCGCTGGCCGCCGATGTGCTCCGACGCGAAGCCGACAGCGTTTCCGGACTTGCCGCGCGCCTCGATGACCGTTTCGAGCAGGCCATCGACCTCATCTTCGCCGCCGCCGGGCGAGTGATCGTCACCGGCATGGGGAAGTCGGGACTGATCGGTCAGAAGATTGCCGCCACGCTCTCCTCGACCGGCACGCCGTCATTCTTCCTGCATCCCGTCGAAGCGGGCCACGGTGACTTGGGTGTGGTGACAGAGTCCGATGTCGTGCTGGCCATCTCCAAGTCGGCTGAATCGGAGGAGATCGGGGACCTGTTGCCGGCGTTCAAGCGGCTGGGGATTAAGATCATCCTCATCTCCGGCAATCCCACCGGCGAACTGGCGCGTCGCGCCGATATCGTGCTCGACGCCAGTGTGCCCGGCGAAGCCGAACCGCACAATCTGGTGCCAACCTGTTCGACCACCGCGGCGCTCGCCCTGGGCGATGCGCTGGCGGTGGTGTTGATGGTCGAACGCGGGATCACCCCCGCCGACTTTGCCCGCTTCCATCCGCGCGGTGCCCTCGGGCGCCGTTTGCTTTTGACCGTCGGCGACCTGATGCACTCCGGCGAGGCGATCCCCGCCGTGGGCGAAACCGCCCCCTTCAAGGAATTGCTGGTCGAGATGACCCGCAAACGCCTTGGCTGCGCCGCCATCCTTAACAGTCAGGGACGGTTGCTGGGAATCTTCACCGATGGTGACCTGCGTCGCCAGATCGAACGGCGCGGCGACCTCTTCACGCTGCGCGCCGCCGATGTCATGACCCCCGGCCCGAAGACCGTCGGACCCGATGAAATGGCCGTCAGCGCCCTGGCCCGCATGGAGGACGCCAAGATCACCGTGCTGTTGGTCGTGGATGACGACCGACGCGTCGTGGGTGTCCTGCACATGCACGACATTCTCTCTTCGGGGGCGGTTTAGATGCGGATGCGCTTTCTCTGTCTGCTGGCGGCGCTTCTGGCCGGCTGCACCCAGCCGGAGGTCCCGCCGCCCGCCGGCGGCGCGCGGTCCTATCCGACATCGGAGGCGACCAACGCCACCACCGTGTTTCTCACCGAATCGGTGGTCACCACGCGCATCCACAGCGGCCGGATCGTCTCCTGGGGCGACCAGGACTCGGCCTGGGCGTACGACCTCAATGTCGACTTCTTCAACCGCGCGGGGAAACACACTTCGAAACTGACGGCCGACTCGGCGTTGGTGCGGGAAAAACAGCGACTGCTTGAGGGCTTTGGTCGGGTGACAATTGTCACCGACGATGGACGCACCCTCGAATCGCAGCACCTCTCCTGGGATGACGCCAACCGCCTGATCACCACCGACAGTTTCGTTACCATCACACGCGGACAGGATGTGATGAAGGGATATGGATTCTCCTCCGATCCCGAGCTGACACGCATCCGGCTGCGCCGTCAGGTGAGCGGACGCATCAGCGAGCCGGATGCGCTCGACGATTCGCTTTAGTTGAGATTCCGATATGGTCCCGGCTCACGACACCGGCGGGCCGTTTCCCGCCACGCGCATCTCTGCCATCCTCGCGCTGCGCAGCGGACGGGCGGAGGACCTCTTCGTCAATCACGATCCCGCCCGCACCCGTTTCCGCACTTTTCTGCGGACCTGCCTGGACCGTTACATCCAGCGCGAAGACGCCCGCTTCATTACGGCGCAAAGTAGCCGGTGATGCCGAGATCATCCCGCGTCGGCCTGTTCACCTCCGCAATGTAATCCGCGGGTAAGCCAAACGGGGCGGGTGTTGCCACCCGCCCCGTTTCACTGTTCATCCCTCTTGGATTCTACAGCTTCGCTGCCACCGCCCTGGCCATGTCAAGCGTGGAGTCCTTGCCGCCCATATCATAGGTACGGACCTTGCCCTCCTTGATCACCGCCGCGATGGCCTTTTCCAACTTGTCAGCCATGGCCTTCTCGCCCAGCCAATCGAGCATCAGCTTGGCGGTGAGAAACATCGCCATGGGGTTGACCTTGTACTGGCCCGCATACTTCGGCGCCGAGCCGTGCGTGGGCTCGAACACCGCGTACTTGTCGCCGATGTTGCCCGAGGAAGCGAACCCCAGTCCACCGACCAATTGCGCGCACAGATCGGAGATAATGTCGCCAAACATGTTCGAGGCGACCAACACGCCGTAGGACTGCGGATTCTTGATCAGCCACATGCACATGGCGTCGATGTTGGTTTCGATCAGCTCGATGCCCGGGTAGTTCTTGGCCACTTCGCGGGCGGTGCGCACAAACAGCCCCGAGGTTTCACGGATCACATTCGGCTTTTCCACCACCGTGACCGACTTGTAGCCGAACTGCTTGGCATAATCGAAGGCGGCGGTGACAATCGACCGGCACGCCTCGCGTGAGTTGATGCGGCAGGAGATCGCCAGGTCCTCCGCCTTCACGTGGTCGAACTTCTTCATGTTCTTGTTGTGCTTGGCCAGCGTCTGACGCACCTCGTCGGGCACCGGATGAAACTCGACACCGGAGTACAGGTCTTCGGTGTTCTCGCGGAAGACCACCAGATCGATGTCGTCGCGGTAATTGAGCGGGTTGCCGGGGTAGGCCTTGCAGGGCCGCAGGTTGGTTTTCAAGTTCAAGGTCTGCCGCAGTTTCACAATCGGCGACTGGTAGACCAACCCCTTGCCTTTCAGTTCCGGGACCAGCTCGGCCTCGGCCTCTTCCTTGGGCTTGGAGGTGATTGCACCGAAGAGCGCGCAGTGGGTTTCGCCCAGGACCTTCAATGTCCGGTCGGGGAGGGCGTTGCCCTCCTTGCGCCAGAACTCCCAGCCGATGTCGGCGGGGATGTACTCGGCGTCCAGCTTGAGGGCATCGAGCACGATCTTACAGGCATCCATCACATCGTTGCCAACCCCGTCTCCGGGCATCCACGCGATCCTGTATTTCGCCATTCCGCGTTCTCCTTTGTGTTTCCGGTCGGCGGCCAGTATGCGGAATTGGCATGTTCCGGTTCAAGCGGAATCGGACCGGAGGAAACCGAATCTGGGCGGCCGGGCAAAACAGATTGCTTCGTCGTCGTCCGCCTGCGGCGGACTCCACCGCGCAATGACGGTGCATCGGTATTTACGAGTTGCGAATCTCAGTGCCGGGCGCATGGGTCGAGAACCATCTCCCATCGTCACTGCGAGGAGGCCCGATCCGCCCACGGCGGATCGGGCCGACGAAGCAGTCTTTTTTCGATCGCGCGGGGACTCAGCGTGAACAAGGGGCTGAACGCCCCTTGCCCGCGACTGCGGGTCACCCCGCCAGCCGCCGCTTGACCAGCTCCTCCGCTCCGCCGGCCACCACCAGTTCCTGCGCCACCGTCGACAGCGCGGGGAAGGAGAAACGACGCCCATCAAACGTGATCACCGAGGCCTGGTAGTCGATATCGATAGTCCCGGAGACGATCGTCTTGTCCGTCGCGCCCCGGTGCTTGGCGCGCAGATGCTCGACCAATTCCGGGCACTCAAAGACGACGAAGCCATTGTTGAAGGCGTTGCGCTTGTAAGTTTCCGAGAACGAGTAGGCAATCACACAGGGAATGCCGCGATGGATGAGGCAGGTCGCAGCCTGTTCGCGCGAAGAGCCGGTGCCGAAATTCTGCCCGGCCACGACCACATCGCCTTTTTGTCCGATGGACTTGAAGTTCGGATCGTAGTTCTCAAAGGACGCCATCGCCATCTCCTCCGGCGTCACATCGTCGCGGTAGGTCAACTTGCCGGAGTAAATGCCGTCGGTGTTGAGATTGTCGACCGGAAGCCAGAGAAGGCGTCCGGAGACACGCGCCGGAAATCCGGGCACGATTTCGAGTTTCTGCGCCTCGCGTCGGGCGCGGCCACGTTGCACGATGCTGAAGCGGCCGTTGACATTCTCGAAGGCCTCCGGCGCGGCGATGTAACCCGCCGCCGCCGAAGCCGCTACGACCGCCGGGCTGGCGAGATAGACCTGCGCATCGCGATGTCCCATCCGTCCCTGAAAATTGCGGTTGGTCGCGGAAATCCCCACTTCGCCCGCCTCCAGCGTGCCGGTGCCCAGCCCGATGCAGGGCCCGCACCCCGACGGCAGCGTTATCGCTCCGGCATCAACCAGCGTCTTCCAGTAACTCAGCCGCTCCGCTTCGGCCTGGATGTTGGCCGAGGCCGCGGCGACATAGAACTTCACGCCATCGGCAACCTTGCGGCCGCGCAGGACCTTCGCCGCTTCGCCGAGGTCTTCCAGACGCGCGTTCACGCAGCTGAGTAGGTAGGCCTTGTCGATCTTCACCTTCTTCGGCTCGATCTCCGGCAGCGCCGCCATCGTCTTGACATGATTCGGCCCCGAGACATGCGGAATGACCGTGCCGAGGTCGAGCGTCAGCTCGACATCATAATGCGCGTCAGGGTCGGCCTCGAGCGGATGGCTGTACCATTGATCGACCTGCGCGCGCGTCAGCCGCGGCGTGCCCTTTCGGGCCAGATAGTCAGCGCGGCCGTAGAGGTAGTCGCGGAGGACGGCGTCAAACGGGAAGACGCCTGCCAGCGCGCCCCATTCGGTCGTCATGTTGGCGATGCTCATCCGCTGATCCATCGACAACGCGGCGATCCCATCGCCGACAAACTCGCAGGCGAAATTGAGCACCTCATCGTGATTGAACAGCCCACAGAGCGCAATGATGACATCCTTGCCGACCACACCCGGCCGGAGTTTCCCGACCAACTTCACCTTGGCGATGGGGGGCACCTGCCACCAAGTCACCCCGGTGGCCCACAGCGAGGCGGCATCGGTGCGCACCACCGGCGTGCCCAGCGCCGAGGCCGCGCCGTAGAGATTGGAATGCGAGTCCGATCCCACCACCATGGAGCCCGGCGTCACATACCCTTCCTCAACCATCACCTGGTGGCTAATCCCGGTGCCGGCCGGGTAGAAGTCGATGCCATGCTTTTTGGCGAACTCCTCGATCTTGGCGTACTTGGCCAGGTTCTCCGGCGTTGTGTTCTGGATGTCATGGTCGATGGCGAAGACCGGCTGGCGCGGGTCGGCGACACGGGTCGCGCCGATCGACTTGAACTTGCCCATCACCGCGCTGGTGTTGTCGTGCGTCATGACATGCTTGGGACGGATGGTGATAAAGTCCCCCGAATACGCCAACTGCCCCGGCTTCAGTCCCACCGCGTGCGCGGTCGCGATCTTTTCAACCAATGTCTGTCCCATGCATCCTCCTGTGCGCCGCATGATAATCACCGCGGCGGCGCCGGTGCAACGGCCCCCGGGCAGCGTGTCAGCGGCCCGGCGCCGACACCTCCTCAAACCGCGCCCCATTCCAGCCGTACCACATCCGGCTGGCCGGGATCCGCGTGGTGTCGCTCCGTGGATTGTCGTAATCGAACACCGACCCCGGCGCCGTGTGGGCGTCGTGGGTCACCGCGGCCTCAAAGCCAATTGGAAACACGAACGCGCCCAGGTGGCGGCGCGGCACATCCAGATACACCGCGGCCGTATGGTCGGGCGTGTGCTTGCGCGCCTTGGCCGCTTCCAGCATCACCTGACGCGCCATGAGCCCAGCGTCGTGCCAGACCACCGCGCGTTCCACCCACGAGACTGACATCGCCACCACCCACAGGGCCGCGAGCCAGGTCATGATCGGACACTCCCGCCGCCACACCATCACCGCCGCCAGCGAAAGCGACAGGAAGGCCGAGGAGAGGTACAAAAGTCGCAATCCGGTGTAGCGCGATATCAGCAGGGGCGCAATTGCCAGCAGCGCCAGGCCGAGTCCGAGTCTCGCCGCGCGTGGCAGATGCGGCCACAGGCGCGCTCCCGCCCACACCGCCACCGCCGCCAACAGGACAATCCCCGCCGTGTAAACCCACGCGCCCGGCACCACCGGCAGCGCATCGCGCCACTGATAGTAACGGTCAAAACCGATTGCGTGGAAGATCGACCGCACCGGCAGCAGGAGCTGCGCCAGGTAGAACATGATGTTGCGCGCCCAGGCGAGCGGGTGAAAGGTCAGACTCTCCCACGTGGCGGCCGATTCGACCCCGATTAATCCCCGCCACACGGCCATGCCTGCCGCCAGCGCGGCCACTGCGACGATCGGCCACGAACGCTTCCCGGGGTGTCCGCGGTACCACCACAGAAGTGGCAGTGTCAACAGCATGGCGGTGGCCGATTCCTTGTGCAAAAGCGCGATGAGGAAGAGGACCGGCACAAGCCAGCCATGCCGCCTTTGCCCCTTGCGCAGATAAGCGTCAAATGCCGCCAGCGCCGCCAGGTGGCAGAGCGATTCGGTCAACCCGCTGATGCCCGTGATCCAGATCACCGGTTCATCATGCGCGGGGTGTACCAGGAAGATGGCGGCGGCGATTCCGGCAATCAGACGGTCGCCCGTCAGTGAACGCGCCAGCCGGTAGAGCAGATACACTGACGCCAAATGCAGCAGCAGATTCCAGGCATGGAACACCACCGGATCGCTGCCGAACAGCGCTTGCAATGACTGCTGCACAATGCGGCAGCCGGGACGGTAGTAGTGCGCCGCTTCGGGATCAGGGTGGCTCAGATACCCGGCGACCGCGGTCACCCAATCGACACGCTCACGCGGCAAGAGCAGAAAGTCATCGGCGTGGAACTGCGCCCCCAACACAAACGGCAGCGCCGCCGCAAACGACAACAACACGGCTGACCCCGCGATCCACAGGGCCAGCCGCCGATTCCGTTCCGAATGGTCCACGGTGGTACGGTACGATGAGCGCTATCCGCCCACCAACTCAAAATCGATGAAGTCGGCATGGTGCAGCACAATCCCTTCGGGCGTGCGCTTGCCGCCGGCCGCTTCCTTCGAGTGCATCGCGATCACATGGATGACCGATTCCGGCAGCCCCTGCTCCCAGGCGATGCCGACCCCGGAGAACGGATGACGCAGGAGTTTGCCATGCTCGCTTTTGACAAACTGCCCATCCTTTTTGGTGAACTCGAGCACTTTGCCGACGTCGGCCAGCATCGCCCCGGCGATCATGACGTCGCGGTCAACGTTGCACCGGTCGCCGTAGGCGGCCTTGAGCACATCCCAGCAGGCGATGCACATCTTCGTCACCGTGCGCACATGCTCGACAAAGGTCACATTGACCCCCGACACCAGCAGGGTAAATGGCATCGTCCGCAGATCATCCAGCGACAACGTGCTCTTCTTCATCGCCGCCACCCACGAGTTCACCGTCTTCTCCCGCAGCCCGGCGTCCTTGATCTCGTTGATCTCCGGGAAGATCTTCAGAATTTCGTCCCGCATTCCGTCTCCGCTCCTGGAAGGGCGAGGCGTTCGCCAAGCCTGTTTTTTGTCTGATCGGCGGAAGAGCAGGCGCGGCGGGGGCCTCGCCCTCCCGAAACAATTCTTAAGGCAAATGCCGCAACGGCGGCCCGTCGTAACCGGTGTCCTTCGGATCGACCACCCGCATCGGCTTGTAGCGCGTCCGCTCCTCGTGGGCGTGCGCGACCAGCCCCGGCAGGCGCGCGATCATGAAAAAGGCGTTGGCCATTCCCGGCGCAATGCCCAGGTCGATTAAGACCGCGGCGATGGCGCCATCCACATTCAGCGGCAATGGCTTGCCCGCGCGGGCGAAGTTCTCCTCAAAGGCGCGCGCCATCCGCACCCCGTCGCCGGTCTTGCCCAGTTCGTCGCACATCGACAGCAGACGCGTCGTGCGCGGGTCCTTGGTGTGCAGTCGGTGCCCAAAGCCCGAGACACGCTGGTTTTTCGCCTTGAACATATCCAGCACGCGCGCCGCGGCCTCGGCGGGGGAGAGGCCATCCTTGCGGGTAAACCCGATCGCCTCGTTGAGCGCCTTCATGCAGTCCTCGATCGCCCCGCCATGGTAGCGCGAGATCGCCAGAATCCCGGCGGCCACCGCCGAGCCGAGGGGCGCCCCGGTCGAGGCGACCGTGAGCGTGGCCAGAACCGAGGGCGGCGATGTCCCGTGATCGATCGAGGAGACAAAGATCGCGTTGAGCAGCTTGCCGGTGGCCGGATCGGGCAGTTCGCCCTGCAACGCCAGGTGGATCGCCTCGGCGAAACCCACGTTCCCCATCAACTCTTCGACCGGGTAGCCGCGCAGACGGATGATATTCGGCCCGATCTCGGTGATCGCCGATGTCCAGTGATTGTCGCCCATGATCTGTTCCTCTACCCGACCGTGATCTTGCCGGTCTCCATCGGACGGATGACCGACTTGACCGCGTCGGGAATGTCGCCGAAGTTGTCGACCACCACCGCGCCGACTGCGCGCAGCCGTTTCACTTTGCCTTCGTACGTTCCCCGGTCCCCTTCGATGATCGCGCCGGCGTGCGAGAAGCGTGTCCCCGACTGCGCCCCGCGTCCGCCGATGTAGGCCACCAACGGCTTGGTGACCCGTCCGGACGCGATCAGGTCGGCGACCCGCTCCTCCTGCGACGAGCCAATCTCGCCGAACATCGCCATCGCATCGGTGTCGGGATCGTCCTGGAAAAGTTCCATGACCGCCGGCAGATCGGTGCCCACGATGGCATCCCCGCCCACATGCACAATGGTCGAAAGTCCGATGCCGGCGCGGGAGAGGTAGTAGGCAATCGATGAGGTGATCCCGCCCGAACGCGATGCCACCCCGACCCGTCCCGGCAGAAACCAATCCTTGGCCGCCGCCGCCGAGCCGCCCATCATGCCGAAGACCGCCTTGCCGGGGGACAGCAGTCCCAGCGTGTTTGGTCCGACAAACCGCGCCCCCGTCTCACGCGCCGCGGCGGCGATTTCGAGGACGTCGTAGATCGGCACACGGTCGGGCACGATCACCAGCAGTTTGATCCCGGCGGCAATCGCCTCCAAGGCGGCGTTCTTGACCAGCGGCGCCGGCACGAAGATCACTGAGACATCCAGCCCGCCGCACTTTTCGACCCCTTCCATCACCGTGTCGTAGACCGGCACGCCGAGGACATCCTCGCCCCCCTTGCCGGGAGTGCAACCGGCGACCACTCGGGTGCCATAACGCTGCATCAACTTGGTGCGCGCCATGCCCTCGCGCCCGGTGATACCTTGCACAATGACCTTCTTGGTTTCGTCGACCAGGATGCTCATGCCTGCGCCATCGCTTTCTGGCGGTATTCGTCCAGGCCCGCGATCGGCAGGTGGACCTGTCCGCCGCCGGCGCCGCCGATTCGGCACTCCACCTCGCAGGCGAGGCATTCGATGCACTTGCCCGCCTTGGCGTCCTCGCGGCTGATGTTGAGCACCGCCACCCCGTTTTCTTCCTTCAGAATCTGCGGCACACAGGTGTGGATGCAGGTCTTCGAGTCGCAGGTGCGGCAGACCGCATGATCGAAGGTGATCGATCCGGTCGGCGTCTCGAACTTGTATGGTTCTTTCGCCGGCATCGTCGGCGCCGATGGCACCGCCAGAACCCGCCTGGCGGTCTTGTCCCTGACCTGGGCCAACAGCGCTGTCAGCCGCTCGGCGCAAAAGTCGGCGGTGTCGTCCTTCTTGTAGCCCTCCACCGGCGCCGGCAGTCCCTTCGTGTACTCCGTCAGGATGCGCACCGCCTCATCCTCGCCGTTCCCGCCCAGGCGGATAACCGCGGGGATGGACAGTTTCTCCTCCCAGAAGGCCTTGACCAGGCCACGGGCCGAGTGGAACTGCTCCTGCGAGGCCACTCCCGATCCGGAGCCGAAATAGGCGTCGATGTTGGGCTGACTGAGGATGATCTTGGCGGCGCGATACACCTTTGAGGCCGGGGGGTTGCCGGAGGTGTCGGTAAAATTGGCGATCTTGTAACCGCGCTTAACCAGGGCATCCATCGACATCATCGATCCGCCGCCGCCGGCGCCATGAAAGCCGATATATCCCTCGCCGCGTTTGTACCCGCGCGCCATCTCGATGAAGTAAAACGTGCCGCGGTAGTCGTCGCGCTCCACCGTCCAGGCGATCTTGTCCAGTTCGGTCGGCGGACGGCCGAATTCACGGGCGATCTCGATGCCCAGTTCGGGATGACGAAAGACCGCGTTGTCATCAACCGTGATGCGGCTGTCGCAGGCCACCAGCTTGCCGTCGGTCTTCAGCACCAGCGGATTGATCTCGGCCGAACGCGCCTCCCATTGGCGCGCCACCTTCCAGAGCATCACCAGCGCCCTGGCCAACTCCGACTGCAGCGTACCGGAAACGCCGGTTCGACGCACCGCGTCACGCGCTTCGAACTCGCGCAGCCCGAATCGCACATCGATCGGCGTGCGCGAAACGTTCCTGGGATACTTGCGGGCCAGCTCTTCAATGCCCGAGCCGCCGACCGATGAGAAGATCACCACCGGGGTCTTGTTGGCGTCGTCGACCACTATCCCCGCGTAGAATTCGCGGGCAATGTCAACCTTCTCTTCGACCAGAACCTCGTTGACATCGAAGCCGGCGATCTTAAGCGCCAACATCCGGGTCACCGCGGCTTTCGCTTCTTCGGCGCTGTTGGCGAAGGCGATCGCCCCCTGGGCGGCCCGCGAGGTGGTCCAGGCCTGCGCCTTGATCACCGCCGGCAAACCCGACTGTGCCAGGGCAGAATCGATTTCAGACGGATCACGGACGACCGTCCCTTTGGGGATGGCGAACCCGGCCTTTTGAAACAACGCCTTACCCTGGTATTCGTGTAATCGCGCCATGTCGGTAGGGTCCTCGGTTCAAGACCGCTGAATATGCCCGGGAGCCGAGGTTAAGTCAACGTGGGCCAGCGGCTTTGCGGAAAAGATTTGTCAGGGCCAACGCGGTTTCGTATTATGTGTGACTCGGCTGGGCCGGGAATTGGAGAATGTGATGAAAGAGGGAATCCACCCCAAGTACTTTAACACCGTGATCCGCTGCGCCTGCGGCAACGAGATCAAGACCCGCTCGACCGTCAAGGACTTGCATGTGGAAATCTGCTCGAACTGCCACCCGTTTTTCACCGGCAAGCAGAAGCTGGTCGACACCGCCGGACGCGTGGAGAAGTTCCTGCGCAAGTATGGCATGACCGCGCCGGCCGCCAAGGGCGCCGACAAGCCCGCCCCGGCCGAATCGTAGCGATTTCACCACGCCCCACCGGGGCATTGCGCGACGGGATGAATGGATCCCGTCGCGTTCGTTTTGTGGTGTGCCGCGTGGCGGCGCAAAAACAGGCCCGCCACGACGGCGACCATCAACTGGGGACAGACGCACCCATAAACCGGAATTACACCGGAATCCGTTATGGCGCCGTCATCATCGATGCTTGAGATTCTCGATTCGCTGCAGAAGCGCTTCGCCGACCTGGAGTCGCAGTTGGCCGATCCGGCCACCGCCGCCAATCCCGCCAAGTTGCGCGACCTGGGACGCGAACATCGTCGTCTCTCGGAAACCGTCACGGTGGGTGAGACCTACCGCCGTGTTCTCCGCGAGATCGAAGGCAACGCCGAGCTGGTCGCCGATGGCGGCGACCCGGAATTGGTCGAGATGGCGCGCGAGGACCTCAAGCGTCTGGAGTCCGAGCGCGCGCAATTGGAAGAACGGTTACGGGACTTGCTGACCCCGCCCGATCCCAACGACAGCAAGGCGGCGATTGTCGAAATCCGTGCCGGCACCGGGGGCGATGAGGCGGCGCTCTTTGCCGCCGACCTGATGCGCATGTATCTGCGCTATGTCGAGCGCAAGGGATGGAAAGTCGAAATGCTCGGCTCCAACGAAACCGGGGTCGGCGGCTTCAAGGAAGTCGCCTTCTCGGTCGAAGGCGAGGAGGCCTATGGCACTCTCAAATTCGAGTCGGGCGTGCATCGGGTACAGCGTGTCCCGGTAACCGAGGCCTCGGGTCGCATTCACACTTCGGCCGCCACCGTGGCGGTCCTCCCCGAAGCCGAAGAGGTCGACATCGACATCCGGCCCGAGGATCTGCGCATCGATGTCTTCCGCTCTTCCGGACCCGGCGGCCAATCGGTCAACACCACCGACTCGGCGGTGCGCATCACCCACATTCCGACCGGCACCGTGGTCCAATGCCAGGATGAAAAGTCGCAGTTGAAAAACAAGAACAAGGCGATGAAGGTCCTGCGCGCCCGCCTGCTGGCCGTGGCGCAGGAGGCGCAGAACGCCAAACTGGCCGCCGAGCGCAAGCAGATGGTCTCCACCGGCGACCGCTCCGCCAAAATCCGCACCTACAATTTCCCGCAGAACCGCGTCACCGACCATCGGATCGGCCTGACCTTACAGTCGTTGGACCGGGTGATCAACGGCGACCTCGAGGAAATCATCGAGGCCCTCAAGGCCGAAGACCGCAAGCAGCGTCTGTCCCAAAGCGGCTCCGCCACCGCGGCCTAATATTCGTTCTGTGCTTTTCCCGTGGTGGGCGAGGCTCCCGCCGAGCCTGCTCTTGTTCGCCGGTCTTCCCGCTCCCACACACGGTTTCCTCCTCTGTGGGAGAAATCCAAAGCCTATCTCGTTAGAGTCATCAAGGCAGGTTCGGCGGGAGCCTCGCCCTCCACGGGACAGAGCGACCCGCACATTTTCGCCCCTTGCCTTCCATTGGCATTGCCCCGACATTGCCATCCAACCGATGGCCACTCCGCGCGACATCGAAAGAGCCGGCGAACGCGTCGCCAACGTCAAGGCGGCGGGGCTCACCTACGCCGACTTCCGCGCGGTGCGTCTGACCACCGAAGATCTCTCACTCATCGACGGCAAGCCCGACAAAATCGACCGCAAGACGTCCTTCGGCTTCGGTGTGCGTGTGCTGGTCGATGGCGCGTGGGGCTTTGCGGCGCTGCCCGGTTGCGATGAGGACCTCGCCCGTCAGGCGCTCGACACGGCCATCGCCATCGCCCGCGCCTCGGCGCGTCTGGCCGCCGCGCCCGTTCAACTGGCGCCGATCACACCGGTCCGGGGGGAGTATCAGACACCGTTTGCCCAGGACCCCTTCGCCGTCCCACTGCCGGATAAGGTCGATTTGATGCGACGGCTGGATGCCGCCTTGCGCCAGACCCCGGGCATCACCGGCACCGAGACATTCATGAGCTTCCGGCGCGAGGAGAAATGGTTCTATTCGACCGAGGGCGCGCTCATCACCCAGACCATTCTCCATTCCGGCGGTGGCATGAGCGCCGCGGCGATGCGCTCGCGCCGCGAGGTCGGCGAGCGGTCGTATCCGACCTCGGGCGGTCAGCACGAATCCGGCGGGTATGAGGTGATCACGGGCATGAACCTCGAGGCCGCCTGCGCTCAGACCGCGCAGGAGGCGGTCGCGTTGCTCGATGCGCCGGTGCTCGGTGAGCAGACCGCCACCCTCATCCTCTCCGGCGATCTGGTCTCTTTGCAGATTCATGAATCGATCGGCCATCCGCTGGAATTGGATCGCGTCTACGGTTCCGAGCGCAACTTCTCCGGCACCAGTTTCGCCACGCCGGAAAAACGCGGTTCATTGCGCTACGCCGCCGAGATCGTCACAGTGCTCTCCGATCCTTCGGCCCCCGGCGGGCTGGGAACATTCGGTTTCGACGATGACGGTGTCCCGGCGGCGGCGAAGCCGCTCATCCAAAACGGCCTCCTCGTCGACTATCTCTCCTCGCGCGAGACCGCGGCGCGTCTGGGAACCGCCTCCACCGGGGCGATGCGCGCCGAATCGTGGATGAACCTCCCGCTGGTGCGCATGACCAATATGAATCTCGCGCCGGGCAGCGGCACACTGGCGGAGATGATCGCCGAGACCGACCGTGGCGTTCTCATCGCCACCCCCGCAAGTTGGTCGATCGATGACCGGCGCGAGAATTTCCAGTTGGGCGGCGAGATCGCCTACGAAATCACCGGCGGCAAACTCGGCGCGATCTACAAAAACCCGGTCTACTCCGGCAGCACCGTCGAGTTCTGGAATTCCTGCGACAAGATCGCCGGCCCCGCGGACTATCGCATCTGGGGCACCCCCAACTGCGGCAAGGGGCAGCCGGGGCAGAACATGCGCACCGGCCAGGGGGCCGCGCCGGCGCGGTTCCGCAACGTCAAGGTGGGGCAGACCGTCTGATGCTGCGCGCGCGTGACCAGGTCTTTGCGCTGCTTGAGGCCGCGCTGGCGCGCTCGCCGGGCGAGGCCACCGAACTGGTCTACCACGAAAACCGCGAGGCCACCACCCGCTTCGCCGAGAACCTCATCCATCAGAACATGGATTCGACCGATGCGCGTGTGATTGTGCGTCTGGTCAAGGATGGCAAAGTCGCCGTCGCCTCCACCAACGATTTGTCCGATGCCGGACTGGCCCAAGTGTTGGACAATGCCGCGCAGATCGCGTCGCTTCTGGAACCCGATGCGTCGTTTCCCGGCCTGGCCGATCCGGCGACGGCGACAGCGGTCCGCGCGTACTTTGAATCCACGGCCAATGACTCCCCCGCGGCCCGTGCCGATGCCATCAGGCAGATCGTTGATTTGGCCAAGCCCCAGGGCATTCAGACCGCCGGGCTCTACCAGGTCGAGACCCAGGCCATCGCGGTTGCCAACTCGAAGGGCGTGCGCCATTGGCATACCGAGACGCGCGCCGAGTTGTCGATATCGGCCTCGGAGGATGCGACCACTGCGCAGGGCTGGTCGATCGGCGCGGCGCGTGATCGGACGCGCCTCGATGCTGCGCAACTGGGGCATGTCGCCATCGACAAGGCGATGCGTTCGCGCAATCCCGAGGCTATCCCCGCCGGCGATTACACCGTGATCCTCGAACCGGCCGCGGTCGGGCAGATGCTGCTGTTCCTCGGATTCCTGGCGTTCTCCGGCAAGTCGTTCGCGCAGGGCAGGGGAGTGCTGTCGGGTAAAATCGGGGAAAAGGTCACCGGCGACAACATCACCATCTACGATGACGCCTTTTTGCCCGAATACCCCGGCGTGCCCTTCGATTTCGAAGGCACACCCAAGCAAAAAGTCGCGTTGATCGAAAACGGCATCGCGCGCGGTGTTGTGCATGATCGTCGCAGCGCCCGCCAGGCCGGCGTCGCATCAACCGGCCATGCCCTGCCTCCCGACAACGCCCGTGGGCCCTATCCCAAAAACCTGGTCATGAGTCCCGGCACCGCCTCACTCGACGAGATGATCGCCTCCACCGCGCGCGGCATTCTCGTGACCCATTTCTGGTACCTGAACTACCTCAATCCGATGAAGGCGCAACTGACCGGCTCCACCCGCGATGGAACCTTCCTGATCGAAAGCGGCAAGATTACCAAGCCGATCCGTAATCTGCGTGCCACGCCGGCGGTGCTCGAGGTCCTGTCACGAGCGGAGATGATTGGCCGTGACCGGGTGGTGTATCCGCAGTACTCAGCAGTCATGTATGTGCCGGCGCTCAAAATCGCCGCATTTCCCTTCGTGGAGGATACCGAATCATGATCCGCCGCGAGTTTCTGCGTCTGACGGCGCTGGTGGCCGCCGGCTTCGCAATCCTGCGCGGTCCGTCTCCGGCCGCCGCTCATGACCGCGCGCATCGCTCCGCTCCGGTTGGTCGGCGCTGGTTGGCCGGTTCGTCGCGCACCGGCTGCGCTCATTGGCCCGGCGCCGAACCCTCACTACAGTAGGTCTCATGGCAACCATTGGCGAATGGCGGATGCGTCTGCGCCAGGAGTTGCAGCCCGTTGCCGGCGAGTTCGCCGCCACCGATGCCGACGCCATCCTCGGCGAAGTGCTCTCCGCCCATCCCACCGAGCTGACATTGCGCTACCGCGAGCCGGTCGAACCGGTCGAGGAGGCGCACCTGACCGCGCTTCTGGTCAAACGGCTTTCCGGCAGTCCGCTGGCGTATGTGCTCGGCCATATCGAATTCTATGGTCTCGATTTTCTCTGCGATGAGCGGGTGCTAATCCCCCGTCCGGAGACCGAGGAGTTGGTCAACGTCGCCCTGCGCGCGTTGCCCCCGCCTGTTTCCGGCGCGCAGCCGCTCGTCCTCGAAGTCGGCACCGGCGCCGGCAACATCGCCGTGGCGCTGGCGCATCAGCGCCCCGATCTGCGTCTGATCGCCACCGATCTGTCCGGGGATGCGTTGGCCGTCGCGCGCGAAAACGCACGCCGGCATGGCGAGGACCGCCGGATTACTTTCATCCAGACCCGTACCCTGGACGGATTCGGCCCCGTCCCGCGCTTCGACCTGATTGTCAGCAACCCGCCGTACATCCCGGCCGATGACCCCGCGGTGCAGCCATCCGTCCACGACTACGAGCCGCACATTGCCCTCTATGCCGGCTCCGACGGCACCGAGATCCTCTCCGAACTGATTACCCAGGCTCACGCGCTGCTCAAGCCGGGCGGCGCGCTGGCCTGTGAGATCGGATTCATGCAGGAGCAGCCGTTGGCCGCGCTGATCGCCCGTGTTCCCCATTGGGAGGCCCCTGTTTTCCACCGCAGCATCGCCGGCTTCGACCGGGTGCTGGAACTGCGCCGCCTGACAACTGGACTTTCCTGAAGGTCCGCCAATATATTCGAGCGCCTCACTCGGAAGGAGTCCGGTTCGCGCATGGAAAGGCAGGCGTTGGGGTTGATCGAGACAGTCGGGCTGGTCGGCGCGATGGAAGCCGCCGACGCCGCCGCCAAAGCTTCGTCGATTGTCGTCATCCGCACCGAACAGACCGATCCGGCGCTGGTCACCATCTATATAGAAGGCGATCTGGCGGCGGTGCAGGCCGCGGTTGAGGCCGGTGTCAATGCCTGTCTGCGGCTTGGCCGGGTCCATGCCCACACGGTCATCCCCCGTCCCCACGACGATCTCGGCGGGCTGATCGATCGTCCCAATCAGAAGTGGCGGGGACGCACCGCGTCGCGCGGCGATGCGCCGAGCACTGCCCCCGAACCATCCCGCCTCGGGCGCGGCACGCCGGACTATGACTCGATGACCGTGGTGGCGCTGCGCAGCCTGGCGCGCCGCCGCGGCGATCTGCCCATCGCCGGGCGTGAAATCGCCCTGGCCGACAAGGACACGCTCCTGCGCCTGTTGCGGCAGGCCGATGCCCGCCGCGCCTAAAGACACGCCGAGTGCCATGAACCGCGCGCCCGAACTCATCCAGCATGCCACCGCCGCCGCGATGGCGTTTCGCGGTTTCGACCAGGCGAAGACCGATGCGATCGTCCGCGCCGTCTACCTCGCCGCCCTCGACCACCGCGTCGATCTGGCGAAACTGGCGCACGAGGAGACCGGCATCGGCAAGTGGGAAGACAAGGTGATCAAGAATGTCATCGCCACCCAGTTGGTTTACGATGACATCAAGAAGCGCAAGACGGTCGGCGTGGTGGGCGATGACCCGCGCCGCGGCATCGTCGATGTCGCGCAGCCGCTTGGTCCGATCCTTGCATTCATCCCCGTCACCAATCCGACCTCCACAACCATCTTCAAGTGCCTGATCGCGCTGAAGACCCGCAATCCGATCATCTTCAGCCCGCCGGGCGGGGGGCGGCGTTGCACCACCGCCGCGGCCGAGATTTGTTACCAGGCCGCCCTGTCCGCCGGCGCCCCGGAGCACTGCATTCAATGGCTGGGCAAGGCCTCCGAAGACACGCTCCAGGAACTGATGGTCAATCGCCGTCTGGCCCTGATCCTCGCCACCGGGACCAACTCCGTGGTCCAGAAGGCCGCCAAATCAGGCACCCCCACTCTCGGGGTCGGGCCGGGCAATGTGCCCGTCTACATCGGACGCACCGCCGATATCCCATTCGCGGTTCGCTGCATTGTCGAGTCCAAGACTTTTGATTACGGCACCATCTGCGCCAGCGAGCAGGCCATCGTGGTCAAGCGGCAGGTCTCCGACGAAGTGATCGCCGAATTCAAGCGGCAGAAGGCCCATTTCCTCTCGCCGGAGGAAATCGAAAAGGTCGGGACAATTGCCTATGATCCCGAGCGCGGGATGATGCGCCCGACCGTGGTCGGCCAGAGCGTGCAGGCGATTGCCCGCAGCGCCGGGATCACCGTTCCCGACGATGCCGTTCTGTTGATCGCCAAATTGGATGGCGTCGGTCCGGAGTATCCGCTGTCGGCCGAAATCCTCGCCCCCATCCTCGCGTTCTACATTGAAGACGATTTCGAGGCGGGCATCTACCGCTGTTCCGAAATCACGCGTTTCGGCGGCACCGGGCACACCGCGGTGATCTACTCCAACACCGACGAGCGGATCGAGTACTTTTCCCGCGCCATCCACGCCGCCCGGATTCTGGTCAACATGCCGGCCGCCCATGGGGCGCTGGGGGGGATCTACAACACCCTGCCCCCGTCGTTCACGCTCAGTTGCGGCGCCGGCGCCAACAACTTCACCACCGACAACATCACCGTCCGCCACCTGCTGAACATCCACCGCGTCACCCGCCGCCGTCCCAATCCGCGCTGGGCCAATTTTGACAGCGCCCGGTTTCTCGATCCCGCGCTCCCGGCGGCCCAGATCGAAGCGGAGTTCAACCGAAACTTCTAGAATTTTGTCGCGATTTGTGGCATGTCTCCGGTGGCAGAAAGATGGACGGCGGAGCAAATCCGCTTGTCCGGCCCGCCGCGCCGGTCATTGATTCGCCCGGGGGCGGACCCAGGTGAATGCCGTCCCTGAGGGTGAGGGAGTCTGCGCGATGAAAGACATTCTGGTCACCGGCGCTCTCGGCCAGATCGGTTCGGAACTGATCGTGGCCTTAAGGCAGCAGTACGGCGATGCCCATGTGATCGCCACCGACATCCGCATGCCCGCCGACGTCACCTTGCGCGACTCCGGGCCGTTCGAATTCCTCGATTGCGTCGACCCTAACCACATCACCCGGGTGATGCAGATCTACAAGATCGACACCATCATCCATCTGGCGTCGCTTTTGTCCGCCGTCGCCGAGACCCGTCCCAATCAGGCCTGGCAGATCAATGTCAACGGCCTCTACAACATGCTTGAGGCAGCGCGTCAGTACAAATGCGCGTTGTTCTTCCCCAGTTCGATCGGCGCCTTCGGACGTTCCAGCCCCAAGTACAAGACGCCGCAGGACACCATCCAGCGGCCGGAGACGATGTACGGCGTGACGAAAGTCACCGGCGAATTGCTCTGCGACTACTATTTCAAGCGCTTCGGGGTCGACACCCGCGGCCTGCGATTCCCCGGCCTTATCTCCTACCTCACCGAGCCCGGCGGCGGCACCACTGACTACGCGGTCAAGATTTTCTATGCCGCCCTCAAGCACCGTCGCTACACCTGCTACCTGCGCAGCGACACGTCGCTGGACATGATGTACATGCCCGATGCCCTGCGCGCGGTGATGGAGCTGATGGAAGCCGACGCCGCGCGGCTCGTGCACCGCAACGCCTTCAACGTGACCGCGATGGCGTTCACCCCGGAGCAGTTGGCCGAAGCCATCCGCCGCCACATCCCCGAATTCGAGATCGACTACTCCATCGACCCGGTCCGCCAGGACATCGCCGACTCCTGGCCCGACATGATCGATGACACCGCCGCCCGCGAGGAATGGGGATGGCGTCCGCAGTTTGACCTGCCCCGCATGGCCGATGAAATGCTGTTGCGCGTCGGGGAGAAACTCCGGGCCCGGGCCGAAATCCCGGCCCTGCCACGGTAGGCGGACGGGACGGTGATCATCGGTTTGGGCATCGATATCGCGGAGGTCGCGCGCTTTGCGCGGCAACTGCCCGGTCTGCCGGGACTGCGGGAGGATCTGTTCACGCCCGTTGAGATCGCCTACTGTGAACCGAAGGCCGACCCCGCATCGCATTACGCCGCCCGGTTCGCCGCCAAGGAAGCCTTCCTCAAAGCCCTTGGCACCGGTTGGCGCGATGGCCTCGCCTTCGGCGACATCGAGGTGGCCGCCGCCGAGTCGGCCGGCCCGACATTGAGCCTTAAGGGAAAGGCCGCCAGCGCCGCCGCGGAGCGGCAAGTGAGCCGCATCCATTTGTCGCTGTCGCACGAGGCCTCGCACGCCGTCGCCATCGTCATTCTGGAAGGATAGAGGAGAGGGGAACGTGTCATTCAATATCGGCTCCTACGCGGAACGCGCCGCCAATTTCGACTGGTCGATCGCCGAGCGGGAACTGGACTATACCCCCGGCGGCACCATCAACATCGGCTGGTATTGCACCGACCGTATCTGCCAGAAGGGGAAAGGGCAGAAGACCGCCCTCATCTGGGAGGATTCATCCGGACGCCAAAAGCGCTACACCTATCATGAATTGCGCCGCGCAAGCAACACCATGGCCGCCCACCTGCGCTCGCTGGGCATCCGCGACGGCGACCGGGTCTGCCTGTTCATGGACCGCATCCCGGAGCTCTACGTCGGTTTCCTGTCGATCCTGAAACTGGGCGCGATCGCCCAACCGCTGTTCTCCGCTTTTGGCGACGAGTCCCTGCTGGTGCGCCTCAGGGACGCCGGCACCCGCGCCATCCTGACCCAGCGCAAGCACGCCCCCAAAGTCCGCAAAATCCTGGCGCAGCTGCCTGAATTGCAGTTCATCGTCATTGTCGATCATGATGGCGTAAAGGCCTTGCAGGAGCGCGAGAGCGCCTTTGCGCTCGAGCAGGCCGTGCCGGTCGAGACCTTTGAATCGTTCCCGACCACCGCCGAATCGCCGTCGGTCCTGCACTATACCTCCGGGACCACCGGCCAGCCCAAGGGCGTCAAGCATGTGCACTATTCGCTCATCGCCCAGTACCTGACCGGCAAGTGGGTGCTCGATCTGCGTGACGACGACATCTACTGGTGCACCGCCGACCCCGGCTGGGTGACCGGCACCTCCTATGGCATCATTGCCCCGTTCGCGCTGGGCGTGACCCAATGCGTGCTCGATCAGGGCTTTTCCGCCGAGGCCTGGTACCGCTTCATCGAAAAGCACCGCATCACCGTGTGGTATTCGGCCCCGACCGCGATCCGTTCGCTGATGAAGGCCGGCGATGAGATCGTGCGCAAATTCGACCTCTCGTCGTTGCGCCACCTCTGCAGCGTCGGCGAGCCGCTCAACGCCGAGGCGGTGGTGTGGTCGCAGCGGGTCTTCGGCAGACCCTTCCACGACACATACTGGCAGACGGAAACCGGCGCGATCATGATCAGCAACTTCCCCGGCATGCCGGTCAAGGCCGGCTCGATGGGCAAGGCGTTCCCCGGCATCACCGCGGCGGTGCTCGATCCCAAGACGTATGAGCCGATTCCGGGACACGGCAAGATCGGTCTCATCGGCTTCAAGCCCGGCTGGCCGTCGATGATGCGCACCTATTGGAACAACGAGGCCACTTATCAGAAGAAGTTCAAAAACGGCTGGTATCTCTCCGGCGACCGCGCCAAACTCGACGAGGAAGGGTACTTCTGGTTCACCGGACGCGACGACGATATCATCAACACCGGCGGCCATCTGGTCAGTCCCTTTGAGGTCGAGTCAGCGCTTCTGGAGCATCCGGCGGTGGCCGAATCGGCGGTCGTGGCCAAGCCCGACCCGATCAATCTCGAGGTGGTCAAGGCCTTCGTGACCCTCAAGCCGGGGTTTTCCCCCGGACCCGATCTGGAGCTGGACATCATGAACTATATTCGCAAGAAGCTCTCGCCGCTGGCCATGCCGCAGGAGATCGAATATGTCGACTCGCTGCCCAAGACACGCAGCGGCAAGATCATGCGCCGTGTCCTCCACGCCCGCGAATGGGGCGAGGAGATCGGCGACACCTCGACGTTGGAAAACGACTAATTACGGAGGCAGTCACGCATGGATGAGATGACCAAAGTCGTGCTCGAGTACGTCAAGAAGGAATACCTCGAGGAAGATGACGACCTCACCCCCGATGCGCCGCTCATTTCCAGCGGCATCGTGGACTCATTCTCGATGGTGTCCCTGAAGCGGTTTTTGGAGAACAAGTACAAGATTTCGATTCCCGATGATCAGGCCACACCCGAGGCCTTCGATTCGGTCAACAAGATCGTCGCACTGGTCAAGCGCTTCACGCAATAGGCGGCGCCGGCGATGCCCTCTGGCCGTTCGGCCCGTTGGGCCGACGGCGTCGGGGTTCCGCGACGGTCCCGCCGTTTGCCACGACGTTGCCCCGTCGTTGCCATCAAGGAGTCTCCCCATGAGTTTCAGCGATCGCGCCCGCGGCATCTACCAGGAGACGCTCAAAGGCATCTCCGATGCCGGGCTGTTCAAGCAGGAACGGTTCATTCATTCCGCGCAGGCGGCGGAGATCGAAGTCGAATTCCCCGCCGGCGCGGCGCCGAAGAGAGTCATCAATATGTGCGCCAATAACTACCTCGGTCTCTCCAGTCACCCCGAGGTTATCAGGGCCGCCCATGAGGGGCTTGACCGGCGCGGCTATGGCATGTCGTCGGTGCGCTTCATCTGCGGCACACAGGACATCCACCGCGAACTGGAGGAGAAGGTCACCGCCTTTCTCGGCACCGAGGCGACCATTCTCTTCCCGTCGTGCATGGACGCCAACGCCGGCGTCTTCGAGGCGATCCTGACCAAAGACGATGTGATGATTTCCGACCGCCTCGTGCATGCCTCGCTCATCGACGGGATCCGTCTGTGCAGCGCCATGCAGGACACCTTCAAGCACGCCAACATGGAGCACCTCGAGGAAAAATTGGCGATGCATCAGGACAAACGGATGCGGATCGTCATCACCGACGGCGTCTTCTCCATGGACGGCGACACTGCCCCGCTGGACCGGATGTCGGCGCTGTGCAAGCAGTACGACGCCATGCTGCTGGTCGATGACTCCCACGCCACCGGCTTCATCGGCAAGACGGGGAGAGGCACTCACGAGAAGTATGGCGTGGTGGGCGAGATCGACATTATCACCACGACCTTCGGCAAGGCGCTCGGCGGCGCCTCCGGCGGCTGTGTTTCCGGACGCCGCGAGCTGGTCGAGATGTGCCGCCAGCGCGCCCGCCCCTACCTCTTTTCCAACACCATTGCCCCGGTGGTCGTCTCCGGAGTCCTGAAGGTGCTGGACATCCTCTCCCGGAGCACCGAGCGGCGTGACAAGCTGGAGCGCAACACCGCCTACTGGCGGCAGGGTCTAACGGAGGCCGGATTTGTTCTGAAAGACGGGGACACGCCGATCGTGCCGGTCATGCTCTTCAACGCCAAGTTGTCACAGGATGTCTCGCGCGATCTGTTCGCCGAGGGGATTTACGCCGTCGGGTTCTTCTTCCCGGTGGTGGCGCAGGGCCAGGCCCGGATCCGCACCCAGATCTCGGCGGGTCATGAGACCCATCATCTTGATAAGGCCCTGGATGCCTTCCGAAAAGTGGGCAAGAAGTACGGCATCCTTGGCAAAACCAAGCAGGAGATCGTCGAGGCCTACGGGGCATAAAGCGGCGCTTGAAAGGCCTCTTTTGACCCCTATATACAAGCTATTGCATTGCAGGGGGTTGATGCAGAGGGACTTGGTTTGGGCTGAAGCGAGGCCGATCGGCGAAGCCACTGCCTTGGCACGGGCTATTTCGTGTCCGGACATGGGATTGGATCAGTCCCATACCCACGAAAAAAACCAGAAAGTGGGTTGACAGATTTTGGGGGTACTTCTATATTGGCTTCGCCGATTGATGTTACCGCATGATAAACGGCACACTTGTTGAAACAGTTTACCACAGTCTTGGGGTAGTAGCGCGAACCAAGTGACAGGCATCGCGTCGGGGCAAGGGCGGAAACCTTTGCACAGCAACCCCGCCGCGACACAGTACCGCAGCCGGTAGAAGGCGACAAAACTCAACAATCAGCCGTGCACACCGCTCCCGCGGGGTGCATCGAATCGTCTACGGGGAGGAGATCCGCAAGTCGTACCAGGTTCTGAGAGGTCACGAACGTCAACTCGTCAGCTCATGGTCAAAACAAGGGTCTTCCCGATGTCTCGCTGTTCCGGCAGTTCGCATTACACGGATCTTCACATTCGCACCGCACCGGCCGCTTCCGCCACGAAATCGGAAGGGAGCGCCCGGGGTGTGTCCGTTCCCGGAGGTCTCACCGTCCGGCCGCGTCGCGGCGCGGGCGAAACGTCTGCTATCAATGGCAACCCAAACGTCAACCAACAGCCCAACCAACCAGTTATCACGGTGAAAGGAGGTGTTGCGGACGAAGAGTCGTTCTTTAAACGCTCACTCCAGTCAACAGTAACCGTGAATGCTTTACAGGTCCATGCAGTACGGAGGTGAGGTTTAAAGGAATTGTCGAATGATTGAGGCACAGCAGCAATCGCTTGGCACGGTAATTAGGGGGACTTTCTATCGTGTGGGTTCCTCGAACGAACGTGTCTCTCGTTGAGGAATTCGAATCAGCAACAGTGAGAACTAAGGAGCAAAACACAATGAAGCGTTTTGCAAAGACCATTAGCCTGGCAGCGTGTTTGGTCTTCCTGTGCGGCGCGGCGGCGATGGCGGCTGACTTGGTCACCGTCGAATCGAAGTCCGTCGCTCCGGGCGCTACTGGCGTTACACTGGGTGTGTACATCTCCAACGATCAGGCGGCCGTCGGCTTCGTGATGCCGTTGGAATTCCGTACGCAGACCGGTGGTGCTTACATCGTGGGATCGTTCACCCGTGGCGCGACCGCTGGTGGCCGTCTGAACAACAGCCCGCTGGGCTCGGCCAACCCGCAGGGACCGCCGGCGAATATCACCCAGAACCGCTATGCCGTTCCGGGTGGCACCGCCTGCTCGGGTCCGACCTCCAACACCTATCAGACCCCGGCTGCGAACATCGACTTCGTCAGCCCCGACGCGATTCTGCACGCCACCGTTTCGACCGGTGACGAGAACGTCGGTGACGACATCGACCTCGATCCGGGTTCTGACCCGTCCGGCAATCCGTCCTATTCGTTCACCTTCAACGTGCTGCCGAATCTGGGCACGTTCATCGTTGACACCTGCTGCGTGCGTCCGGCCAACCACCTGTCGTATGTGGACCGGAACACCAACCTGGTGGCAATGAATTTCGTCGCCGGTATCGTCACCGTTGAGGTTCCGCCGAACTTCTGCCCGAACGCGACCATCGACAATCCGGTCGTGAACGCGTCAGTCGGCTCGCCGGCTTCGAACGATGCCGATGCGACGGATGCCGACGGCTCGCCGAATCCCGGCGATCCGATCCAATTCTATCTGCTCTCCGGCCCTGGCTCGGTCGATCCCAGCACCGGCGCCTGGTCGTACACCCCCACGTGCAACGACATCCCCTCGTTCCAGGTCAGTATCTACGCCTCGGATCGTGGACCGTCCGGTTGCCAGTCGGGTGGTTCGGTCGTCAGCTTCACAGTGAATGTCAGCCCGGCCCCGTTGCAGATTGCCTGCAACAATGTCTCCGTGCACTGGGGCGCCCTGGCCTCCATGACCCCGACCGTCTCCGGTGGCTGCCCGCCGTACTCGCTGGCTCTGATCAGCGGTCCGGGCGCGCTGAACGCGGGCGCGTGGGAATGGCAGACTGCCTGCAGCGATGTGGGCACGCAGCCGGTGACCATTCGCGCGACCGATGCCAATCAGAGCACGATCGAATGCACCTTCAACGCCAGCGTGACCAACCAGGTTCCGACCTGCACGGCCATCGATCCGACGCTCGCCCCGCAGGGCGTGCCGACCGTGATCGATCTGGGCGATCTGTCTCAGGCTGATGGCGATGGTTTGGTGTACACCTACGTCGGCGGGCTGCCCGGCGCTTGGAACCCGGTGATTGCCGGCGACCAGTTCTCCGCGACCCGTCCGGCCGGCGATGGCGCCTCCTATACGGTGGACTACACGGTCTCCGATGGCTGCGTGACCGTCGACTGCTCGTTTGACCTGATCTTCGAGAATCCGTGCGTGGCGATCGTGAAGCAGGGTACGGATTCGGGCTACGCGTGCTGGCTCAACGGCGAGCATGCGACGGTGTGCGTCGTGGCCGAGCCCGGCGCGCTCCCCGGCGACGCGGGCGGTTATGACCTCCTGATCTGCTACGATCAGAGCGGTCTGTCCTTCCTGGGCGCCACCGGTGGTCCGCAAGGTTGGGAGTACTTCACCTATCGTACCGGCCAATTCGGCGGAAACTGCTCGGGCGGTTGCCCGGATGGCTATGTCCGTCTGGTCTCCATCGCCGAGATGAACAATGGCGTCGAGATCGATCCGTCCTACTTCAACCTGGACGGCGAGACCCTCGCCTGCCTGACGTTCAACGTCACGTCCGACCGCAACTTCATCAACAGCTGCCTGCACGTTGGCTTCTGCTCGTTTGATTGCGGCGACAACAGCTTCTCCGACAAGTCCGGTAACACCCTCTGGGTGCCGCGTGATGGCGTCGTCCTGGGGCCGTACTACGATTGCGATGGCAATGCGAAGCCGGGTTATGTGATCGAACCCGAAGTGTCCTACTGCGGCGGCGCGATTTGCGTCTGCGAGCCGCCGGACGACCGCGGCGATCTGAACCTGAACGGTATTGCCAACGAGATCGGCGACGCGGTTCTGTACACGAACTACTTCATCTATGGTTCCGGCGTGTGGAATCCGGTGTGGGCTCAGAGCCAGATTCTCGCTTCGGACATCAACGATGACGGTATCGTGCTGACCGTGGCCGACCTGATTTACCTCATCCGCATCATCACCGGCGACGAAGCGCCGTTCCCGCCCGGAACGAACACTGGTTCGCCGAAGCTGTCCCCGTATGCCAACTCGGTTGATGTGACCACCGATGTCGCCAACGGCGCCGTCACGGTCCGCACCAACTCGTCGGTTGACATCGGCGCGGCCCTGTTGGTCTTCCGCTACAACGGCTCGGTTGGCGCGCCCGTGCTCGCCAACAACTCCGGTCTGACCGTGCGCTCGAACGCCGCCAATGGCGAGCTCCGCGTGCTGGTCTCCCAGACCGTTGAAGCCGCTGCCACGCGCCTGACCGCCGGCGCCAACAGCCTCGTCACCATCCCGGTCGACGGTTCGATCGAGCTGGTCGAGACGCAGTTCTCCGATTACAACGGCGCTCTGTTGTCGGTCAACGCCGCCTCCGCGGTGGTCCCGACCTCCTATGCGCTCGAGCAGAACTATCCGAACCCCTTCAACGCGGGCACGGTGATTCCGTTCACGCTAACCAAGGAGTCGGAGTTCTCGCTGACCATCTACAACGTCGCGGGCCAGGTCGTCCGTACCTTCTCGGGTATGGGCCATGTTGGCACCAACAACGTTGAGTGGAACGGCCTGACGGCCGACGGTACTTCCGCCGCCACCGGTATGTACTTCTACCGTGTGACCACGCCGGAATTCACCGCCACCAAGAAGATGGTGCTGATCAAGTAATCGGCGCAGTCCCCGTCGGGGGAGGGTGCAAGCCCTCCCCCGATGGATTTCGAAGACAATGACCGCAAATGGGTTAACCGGTTAAACAGGAGGTAAAACACCACTCTCGCGAATGATCTTGGATGTTGTTTGCGACCAGTCACAAAGGAGATTCGATCGTGTGTGCACCCGGCCCTCAATCCGTCAGCCCGACGGCGCGTACAGGCCGGGATTTTTTGTTGTCATCAATTGGTCAAAAGCACAGTGCGACAGCAGATTATCGGGGAAAAAACGCGAAGAATTGCTATATTGTCCACACTGTCAGGGCCGTCTGTTTACCCGCGCCATACGGTCCTCAGAAGTCGCCGAAACAGGCCCTGACAAGTCCAAAATTACGGCATCGCATGGCTTGGAATTCTTGTGAACGACTCGCATGCGTCGGAGACATGTAGGTCCCGGCGCGGGCATCAGTGGCCACTTCCGGAAAGGTGGATTAAGACAGCGGCGCACGTCGGTTCAAATGGATCTTGGCCTGCTCTAGTACCTGCCGCCAAACGTATCGCTCCTACCGCGACCGGTTCGCACCGCCGCCCACACGCCCATCGGGCACTGGGTTTGCGATTTGAACCACACGAGTTCGGGATCCGCTCTCACCGCCAGTGAGGGATGGCTCCCACAGTTGATTCAAAAGGCGTTGTCCGCCATGACGCGTTCCCGCCCGGGATCAGCACGCCCGGCGGTCGCCTCAGACGGCGCGCGCAAACCCGGAAGCATCGGCGGTGGCGCCGGAAACGGAAACTATGCAGACGCTTGCACACAGAATCGGTGACGGGCTGGCCTGGATGGCGCGTTGCGCTCGGACGCAGGCGGAAGCCGCGGGGGTCGATACTCAAGTAGCATCCCGAATGGGGGTCGCAGCTATGACACGGACAATTGCAACGGTTCATTCGATCGTTGGCGGGCGCGGAGCAACCGTTGTCGCGGTGGCGCTCGTCCTGCTGGCGTTTGCGGCCCCGGCCGCCCAGGCGCAGACCCCGTCCACGCTGGACACCATTCGCGCCATCAGCGTCACCGGCGTTCGGCCCGGCGACACCTTCAACGTCGACTTCTATCTGCGCAACGTCGACACGCTCGGCGCGTTTAACTTCCGTGTCACGTTCAACACGTCGCTTATCGAGCCCCTGACCGACACTTCGATCTCGGGTTTGGACACGACGATCAACATCGAAGTCTCATCACTTCGCACCCATTCGTTCGAAACATTCTCGGCCGGCCGTCCCGAGAGCGACGTGATGACGTTTATCGCGGTGGACTTCGATCTTTTCCCCGTGTCGACGCTCTATCTCCCGCAGGCGGGATCGATGGTGCGGTCGAAATGGCATGTGAAACCGTCCGCCACGGCCGGCACGACCATCATCCAGTTCGAGAACGATCCGTCGTTTCCGTCCTCGTTCAACACGATGACCGACTACCGGGCGCGCATCTTTAAGGCGCCCACGCTGGTGAACGGGAGTGTGACGATCACCACCGATACGCCGCCACCCCAGGGGGCGCCGGTGGTTCAGCAGCCGGCCTCGCCGGTCAGCGTCGGACAGGGGGATCTTCTCACCTTCACGGTTACGGCGACCGACCCGGACGGCGATTCTCTCAGTCTGCTGGCCTTCAACCTGCCCAGCGGCGCCACCTTTACCCCAAACAACCCGGTGCGGGGCAAAGCGCTGGTCACCGGGACGTTCCGTTGGACGCCGAGCTTCAGCCAGTCCGGCTCCTTCGTCGTCAGTTTCCAGGCGACCGACAGCGCCGGACTGCAAAGCACGCCGCGCAATGTGACGATCAATGTCTCCGAAGTGCCGCGCGACCAGTTGTTCACCACTTCGACCCCGTCTCTGGATCCACAGGGCGGTGTGCCGGGAACCGTCGGCGTGGTGATCCCCATCAACTTCGTGACCATTCAATCGGTCTACGGCGTGCAGTTTGACTTCGTCTACGACCCGGCATCGTTTACGCCGACCCAACTGCAGGCGACCGACCGTCTGAATGGCTTTTCGATCTATGACAACCTCGGCCAGGTGCCGGGGCGACTGCGGGTGGTGGCCTTTTCTCTGGTAACGGACCCTGTTCCGTCGGGTAACAGCAGCGTCCTGTTCAACGTCATTGGCAATATTCCCGGTGACGCCGTCCCCGGCGCCTACGACATCACGTTCGAAAACGCCTTCGAGTCGGTCAATCCCGACCCGAATGTCTCATCGATTGAACTGGCGACCGAAAACGGCAAGGTGTTCGTCGACTTCTACGGTGACGTCAACGTCGATGGCCGTGTCGATGTCGCCGACGCCGTCAGCGTGGTCGGCTACATCCTCGGCGATTTCACCCTCACGATGCGGCAGTTTGTCGCCGCCGACGTGATCCAGGATGCCTTGGTCGACGTCTTCGATCTGGTCGAGATCATCAACATCATCTACGGCACCGCGACCTACAACAATCTGGCCTCCGGTCTCCCGGCGATTGTCAGTCTGACGTATGACCCTCACGACGGTCCCAACGGATCGTACCGCCTCTCGGCCGATCTGCCCAGCGATGTCGCCGGGGCGCAGTTCGACATCAAGTATGACCGCAAGACCATGTCGCTGGGGTCGCCCGAACGGATCGGCTCGGCCGCGGGGGTCAATCTCTACTACCGCAGCGCCGGCAACGGCAGCGTGCGCGCGGTGCTCCTGCGCAACCCGTTCCAGGAAGGCTCGCTGATCCGGTCTGGGAACGGCGACCTGCTGCGCATCCCGGTGGTGGCCATGTCGAATGGCGCCGTGCCGAACGCGCGCATCGACGAGGCCAAACTGGCCGATCCTGAAGCCAACAAGATCGAAGTGGCCGGCATCGGTCCGCTGCCTCGCTCGTTTGCGCTGGAGCAGAACTACCCGAACCCGTTCAACGCCGCGACCGTCATCACCTTCTCGATCGACGCCGCCGGCGCAGTGGACAGCCGCCTGGAGATCTTCAACGTGCTCGGCCAGAAGGTCAAGACCCTGCACCGCGGCGAGTTGCCGGGACAGGGAAGTTACTCCTTCACGTGGGACGGCACCGATGAGGACGGTCTCTCGGTGGCCAGCGGGGTCTATTTCTACCGCCTCTCGCTGGGCGACAAAGACGAAACCCGGAAGATGGTGTTGTTGAAGTAACGGTTTGACGCCTTGGCGCCTCGGGCACGACATGAGACACGACACAATGACTCAGACGATGCGACATCGGCCCTCACCGCGTCTTGCGATCGTGACGCTGTGGGCGTTGCTGGCGCTTGTTGGGGGCGTCGCGGTCGACGTGCATGCGGCTGTCATCGACACGGTGCGCACCGGCGAAGTGACGTTCACCGGCACCACGCAGGATGTCACGCTCTCGCCGGCCCTGGCCGATCTGACCAAGTCGATCCTGTTTTTCAACGTCCGGCACAACAGCAACTCGCCCCAGCAGGGCCTGGTGCGCGGCTCGATGATCGACGCGTCCACGCTGCGGTTTGCCAAGACCAGTGCCGGGACATCGGTCACCGTCCGCTGGTACGCAGTTGAGTTCTCGGCGGGTGTGAGCGTCCAACGCGGGACCACCGCCCAGGCCGCGACGGTCACCAACGCCGCCATCAGCCCGGTGACGCTCTCTGGAACGTTTGTGCTGATTTCGCGCCAGCAGTCCAGCAACAACTACAGCAACGACGAATTCCTGCGGACGCAATTGACCTCCGCCAGCAACCTCGAGATGGCGCTCAATTCCGGCAGCGGCGGCACCAACGACTGGCAGGTGGTCTCGATGCCGGGCGCGGTGGTGCAGCGCGGGACCCTGACGCTGGCATCCGGCTCCACGTCGACCACGCAGGCCATCAGCGCGGTGGACACCACCCGCTCGTTTGTGCTATACAGTTACAATGCGCCCAATGGCACGCAGTCGAACATCGGGCAAAAGATGGTGCAGGCGTGGCTGTCCTCGCCGACGCAGGTCACCTTCCAGCGCAACAACACCGGCGTTGCCTTGAGCATCGCCTGGGAAGTGGTCCAATTGCCCGCCGGCGATCATGTCCAGGAGCAATTGCACTCGTTCGCCAGCGGCGCCGGCCAGCAGGATGCGGCGATCAACACCATCGATGCCACCCGTGCCGTCTCCTTCTCCGGCAGCCAGGCGATCGGCGGACTGAGCTGGGGACGCACCGCCTATGCCGCCGATGACAATCCCGGCATCGCATCGTTCACCTTCGGCTTCGTCGACAACTCGACGTTGCGAATGCAGCGTAGCGGCAGCGCGGCGACGGCCGATGTGACCTCGTTCGTCGTCGAATTCGCCGCCCCCAACGCCGCGCCGACTCTCAGCGCGATCGGGCCGCAGAGCGTCAATGAAGGCGCCACACTCAATTTGCCGGTTTCGGCCACTGACCCCGAAGCGACCACACCGATCCTCACCGCCGAGAATCTGCCGCTGAACGCGTCGTTTACCGACAATGCCAACGGCATCGGCGCGCTCGTGTTCAACCCGGACTACACGCAGGCGGGTGTCTACAACGTGACCTTCATCGCCTCCGACGGCGCATTGGCCGATTCGGAAGTGGTCGCGATCACGGTCAACAACGTCAATCAGGCGCCGGTCCTGGCCGC
>DATMBC010000053.1 GCA_035559435.1 bacterium | reverse complement strand
GCGGGGTCACACCCCGCCTCTCCCGTTTTTGTCACTGGAGCGGCCCTCCCGACGGGAGAGGCGGGTGAAAACGCAGAATTTGCTGTTGACAAAGACCTACCCCGATTCCAATTTGGGCTTGGAGTCTATGGTAGACATGGGCTTCGCGTTGAGGAAATCGGGGGCTGGCGTCGCAATGTCGCGGTTCCCATAAACACGGAAGAAGCATCCTGTCGGAGATGAGGAGCACACGAATGCGACGGATCGTAGGCGTTCTGGCCGCGGTGATTGTCACCCTGGCTATCGCACACTCCAGTGCCTTCGCGGCCAATTCGGTCGTGGCGGAGTCGAAATCTTTCCCGATTAACACTGCGGCCTGTACCGTCGGTGTCTACGTCAGCAATGACGTCGACATCGTCGCCTTGGTGCTCGCGCTCCAGTTGAAGACCGTGAGCGGCGGCGCTTATATGGGCGGCACACTGTCCAGCGGCAACTTTAAGTGGGAAGCGGTCCCGGGTGGACGCGTCGACAACAGCCCATTGGGACCAGCGGGTGCGAACTGGCCGGCAGCCAACATTACCAATCGAAAGTATGCCGCGCCATCCGGTACATGCGCCGGACACAACGATGTGTTTCAGACGGCCACTGCCTTGCCCGATGTCAACTCTCCCGATGGTTTCCTTCATGCCACCGTGTCGACCGGTGACGAGGGCATTGGCGAGGAAATTGTGCTGACGCCGGGCAGCGACCCGCAGGGATCGCCCTCGTTCCGCTTTGTCTTCCCGGTGAATGGCAATGAGGGGACGTTCATGGTCGACAGTTGCTGCGTTACGCCCGCGAACATCAACCAGTATGTTGACAGAAACACTGATGTCGTGACTCCGACATTCACGCCTGGCATCATCACCCTGACCGGCGACGCGGTGAAGGAACTCGAGACCGGTATCATCCCGCAGGACTATGAGCTCGAGCAGAACTACCCGAACCCGTTCAACGCCGGCACGGTGATCCGTTTCAAGTTGCCGACCGACGGCGATGTGAAAATCGACGTTTACAACATCCTCGGCCGCAAGGTGCGCACGCTGGTCAATGAGTTCCGTGTCGCCGGCACCCACCAGACCGACTGGGATGGCCGCTCCGACGATGGCACCGTCGTGGCCACCGGCGTCTACTTCTACCGCATTCAGGCCGGCGATTTCACCAGCACGCGTAAGATGGTGCTGATGAAGTAGCGCGACTCCGATTTCTTTGGAAGGCCGCGGGTTGATTGACCCGCGGCCTTTTTGTTGCCAACCGAGACAAAAAAGAGTGCTTAGTCGGCTTGATCCGCCTTTGGCGATTCGCGCCTCCTCGCAATGACGGTGAGGGCGGCCATCGTTCCAGGCCTTGGTAGGTCATGAGCGCCGCGCGCTGGTTGGCCTCAACCTCACGGGAATGTCGTTGCGCTGGGCTCCTGACCTACGACTGCGGGTGAGGTGGTGTCGCGGGATCTACGAGCACGGCGGAGTCGTCGCCGTGTCAATGCCCCCATCGTCATTGCGGTGCGTCCACGGGAGGAGAATTATGCCATAACGTCGTTGCGAGGAGGAGTCCGCCGCAGGCGGACGACGACGAAGCAATCTTTTTTGCGCCATTGTCCATGCCGCTACAGATGCTGCCATTTTGACACCATCGCGGCAGGTCAGGTTTCGATCTGGTAACGCATTAATTAGCAATATGTTATAAGATAAACCTTGACGTTGCTGGCCGCTTCGTTATACTTGTCGCTTTCCCATTAGGAGACTATAGACCACTATGGACGACCGCAGCAAGGAACCCTTCGTCCTAACTATCGGCGGGACAAGGGATTCGCGCGCCTCACTTCGGGTCATCGACCACAAGTTCGTCATCGGCAAGGAGGAGTTCCCGCCCTTTGCCGCCGAGATGCATTACTTCCGTGTCGCCAAGCGGCACTGGTCGATCTGTTTTGAGCGCATCCGCAAGGCCAACTTCCGGATCATCTCCACCGCGGTGCCATGGAATATTCATGAGCCGCGCCAGGGGGAACTCGACTTCGCCGGCACCACCGATCCGGCCCGTGACCTGATTGTCTTTCTCGAGCTGTGCCGCGAATTCGGCTTCAAGATTCTGCTGCGTCCCGGGCCGTGGGTCGCCTCCGAATGCGACAACGGCGGCCTGCCGGAGTTTGTCCTGCGCCATCCGGAGAATGTCGCCACCAACCACGCCGGCGAGCCGGTGATCGCCGAGCCGGGGGGAGGCGCCAAGCCGGTGCCATTGCCGCCCTATCTCGGCAACCGTTTCCAGATCCAGCTCAAGAACTACTTCGCCGTCCTCTCCGAAGTGGTGAAGAATTACATCTACCCGCGCGGGCCGGTCTTCATGATCGAGCTGGACCATGAGACCAGCTTCGGCGGCCACTTCGATCCCTTCTCGGCCGACTACAGCCCGCAGGGCTCGCGCGCGCACTTTGCCCGCTTCCTTTCTGAGAAGTACCACGGGATCGACAAACTCAACAAGGTCTGGAAGGCGAAACTCAAGGACTTCGGCGAGGCGGTCCCGCCCGATCCGTCGATCGGCAAATCGCCGCACGAATTCCTGCGGCTGATGGACTGGGTCGAGTTCCGCGAGTGGACGGTCAACCGTTACGCCGACTTCCTCGCCGAGTTGCTCTCGCAGACCGAGGTTTCGGTGTTGTTCACCCGGTCGCTGGCTTTCAACGGCGCCTATTTCTTTCCTGACCTGGCCGGGGCGCGCAACAACGGCCGCACGATCTTCACCGTCAATCTCGACTGGGACCGTCCGTTCGCGCAGACCGTCCGTCGCGCCCGCTCGGTCTCCGGCTGGCAGCCAACCGGCTTCGCCGGGCGCCTCAGCGTTGGCAACCGCCACGCCGACCCCGTCGCCGGCCATGCCTACCACCCGATCACCTCGCTGGACACCAAGCGGCTGATCGTCGCCTCGCTGGCCGCCGGATTGAAGGGTTTCAACTACCACATGTTCGTCGGACGCCAGCGCTGGTATGACGGCGCGCTCGAATCCGACGGCGCCATTCTGCCGTCGTTTGACATCGTTTCGCAGGCCACCACTCGCCTGGTCGAATTGAAGTTCGAAACGATGCGCGACTTTGCCGATGTCGCGCTGGCGCAGTACCGTCCCTATCTGCGCGCCGCCTCCGTCGGCGAGTACGATCCCGACGGCTACATCGGCGATCTGGTCGGCGCCGGCTTCGACGCCATCGCCGCCGACTTAATGGCGCTCTCCCACGATTACCGCATCTTCGAATTGGGCGTGACCGACCGTCTCGACAAATACGGCACCATCATTGTCCCGTGCGGCGAGACGATGGACGCGGCCACGCAGGAAAGACTGGCCGACCTGGCCAAGGGCGGCGCGCATCTGATCATCTATGGCGCCGTGCCCACCCGCGACGAGCACTATGAGCCCTGCGAGGTCCTCGCCAAGGCGATCGGCTTTAAGACAGCGATCGAACGCGCCATCACCGAGGTCGAGACCAAGGCGGGCAAGTTCACGGTCAACGCCCTCGGCACGATCAAGCGCGCTCCGACCCGCGCCGCCAAACTCGCCAAATCGGGCGCCAAACTCCTGGCCGCCTCCAACAAGTGCGGCAAGGGACAGGTGACCGTGCTGACCTTCGCCCCCGGCTCGCATCTGCACCCGGAAAAACTGGTCTTCTTCAAGGAAGTCCTGGCGCAGAGCAAGCTGGATTCGCCGGTCTGGTGCAGCGATCCGCGCGTCCATGTCGCCGTACAGGTCCACCAGAAGGGCGGGCTGCTCATGGTCTACGACATCGCCGAAACCACCGGGGTGACCGACCAGTCGCTGGCCGCCTCGGTGCGCAGCGTGATTGTAAGCGTCGATCTGGCGATGATCGGGCTGGCAGCGCCAAAAGTCTCGTTGACGGATTTCCTGGGGACCGAGGTGCATCGCGTTGCGGCCAAAGACCTTAAGTCGGGCATCGAGTTACGGCTCGGACGCGGCGATTCACGGCTTTTCAGTATCGAAAAGAAGTAACCGGCCATCCGCGCGCAGACGATTTGCTGTGTCAAGTTCGTGTGGTGCGGGTGTTAAATTCTGTCGCCTTTTCAGCAACAGGTGCGGCCGAGTGCCGTATATGCATTGGGTTTTGGGGAAACCGGGCCGTTTTCAGGCCGCCGGGCGGAACGATTTTGGCGGTCAGGGCGGCACCGTCGTCAACGCAGTCCAGTCTTGGATGACACGATTTTCCGTCTTGCCGCGGCGCGACTGAGTCCCCCATTGAGTGACCGTACGACGATCGGGGAACAAATCTCTCCCTAACGCGATAGAACGATGGCGTAATGGGACTGATTGCGATCGTCACAACACTATGATGGGGGTGTGCATGTTTCCGAAGCACCAGGGAACCGGGATGGGACAAAGCAGGGGATCTCGGATCGTTGTCTTGTCAATGATGGCGCTGGTGGTGGCGCTGGTCTTGACCGCCGTTCCGGCGCCGGCGCAGTTGGCGCCCAAGGGCGGCTGGGTCAACGCCGAAGGGAGAAGCCCCTTCGTCGCCGTGGTTGAGCGCGTCAAGGACGCGGTTGTCAACATTTCGGCCGAGAAGGTCGTCGATGCCCGCCGCTATCACAACTTCGAACCATTCTTCGAGGATTGGTTCGGCGACCGCGGCGGACCGAGCCGGCAGAAGTCGCTCGGATCGGGGTTCATCTACCGTTCCGACGGCTACATCATCACCAACTACCACGTGATCTCCGGGGCCGACAACATCACCGTACGGCTCTCGGACAAAAAGGAATTTCCGGCGCGCGTGGTCGGCTCCGATCAGGCGACCGATCTGGCGCTGTTGAAAATCGACGCCGACCACCCGCTGCCGGCGATTGCGCTGGGCAGCTCCGATTCACTTCTGGTTGGCGATTGGGTGATCGCCATCGGCAATCCGTTCCCGTCGCAGGGGCTGGACCGCACCGTCACCGTGGGCGTGATCTCGGCGCTCGGACGCAAGTCGCTGTACTTCGGCGATGAGACGCCGGTCTATCAGGATTTCATTCAGACCGACGCGTCGATCAACCCCGGTAACTCCGGCGGTCCGCTGATCAATCTCGACGGCGAGGTGATCGGCATCAACTCGGCGATCGCCAGTCCGACCGGTTCAAGCGTCGGCATCGGCTTTGCCATACCGGTCGACTTCGCCAAGCTGGTGATCCCCGATCTGCTGGCCGAGGGGCGGGTCAAGCGCGGCTGGCTGGGGATCGAACCGCGCGATCTGGAATGGGACGACGTGGAGGCCGAGGGGTTGGCCTCCGCCGAGGGCGTGATCATCAACCGCGTGTTGCCGCGCACCCCCGCCGAGCGCGCCCAGTTGCGTGTCGGCGATGTCGTGCTTCGTGTCAACGGCGAGCGGATCATCGATGCCCAGCATTTCATGCGCACCATCTGGCGCGCCCGCGCCGGGGCGGTGGTGCGGCTCGATCTGATCCGCAACGGCGAGCCGATGACCATCGATGTGACCCTGGGTGACCGCGATGCCGCCCGCCAGGCGACCTCGACCGAGACCGAGGAGGATTTCTCTCCGACGCCGGTCGCGCCCGACATGATGTGGCTGGGCATGCGGGTCGAAACCGCCACCCCCAGTCTGGCGCAGGAATTCGGCGCCGAGTACAACCCCGGCGTGATCGTGGTCGACATCGACCGCACCGGGCCGGCCTACGACAAGGGCATTCGCGAAGGCATGATCATCGCCGAGATCGACCATGAGCCGATCCGCGATGTGAACGATTTTCTGGACGTGGCGGCGCGCAAAGCCAACGAGAAGGCGGTGTCGTTCCTGGTCTATGACCAGCGCGGACGCACCGGCTACATCTCCGTGCGCCCGTCGCATTAGGGGACGTCAAACCCTATTCATAGGAGGAACGGGTACGAGCGTAAGAACCTCTCGCAAGTACCGGGATGAAGACCGGTCGCTGGATTTGTACCTGAAGGAGATCGGCGAAACGCCGCTGCTCACGCCGGCCCAGGAAGTCTCCCTCGCCAAGCGCATCAAGCAGGGGGACGGCACGGCGCTGGAGAAGCTCACGAAGGCGAATCTGCGCTTTGTCGTGTCCGTGGCCAAACAGTATCAGAACCAGGGCCTGTCCCTGGCCGACCTGATCAACGAGGGCAACATCGGACTGATCAAGGCCGCCAAGCGCTTCGATGAGACGCGCGGCTTCAAGTTCATCTCCTACGCCGTCTGGTGGATTCGTCAGGCGATCCTGCAGGCGTTGGCGGAGCAGTCGCGCATTGTGCGCCTCCCGCTCAACCGGGTCGGCACCCTGCACAAAATCGGCAAGATCGCCAGCTCGCTCGAACAGGAGTTCGGACGCGAACCCTCGCCCGACGAGATCGCCAAGGAGCTCGAGCTGTCGGAGGCGGAAGTCTCCGACACGCTGAAGATCTCCAACACGCATTTGTCGCTGGATGCGCCGTTTTCGACGTCGGAGGACAACAGTCTGATCGACGTGCTCGAAGACGAATTGCAGCCGGCGCCGGATGAGTCGCTTTTGAAGGACTCGCTGCGTCTGGAGATCGAGAAGGCGCTCGACACGCTGACCCCGCGTGAAGCCGAGGTGATCAACCTGTACTTTGGTCTGTCGCACGAGAAGGCGCTGACGCTGGAGGAGATCGGCGTGCGCTTCAATCTCACCCGTGAGCGGGTGCGCCAGATCAAAGAGAAGGCGATCCGCCGCCTGCGGCATGCGTCGCGCTGCAAATCGCTGCGCGCGTATCTGGATTGAACGGCGGTCCGGTCAAAACAGAATATCGGCAAAGAGGGGCCCCGTTCCAATCGAACGGGGCCTTTCGGTTTTCATGCAGTGGTGCTCGTATAGCCGCAGGGCGAATAGCCTGCCCGGCCCCAATGCCGTACGGGAGGGCGAGGCTTCCGCTGAGCCTGCTCGCTAATGCCTTCCCAATGGAGATTCCGCTGATGTCATCGAACCTGACGCCTCGTTGGGTAGCAGGCGCCGCATTCCGGAGCCATCATCGTTCATGATCCAGATCTGGTCCGTCCCCCCTACGCTCTTGTCCCCGAGGTGTACGTAAATGATCAGGTGGTCATCGAGGTAATATGGATCTGCTGTGTGCAGGGCTAACGCATCAGTCACGATGCCACCCGGAACTGTGACAAGCGCTAGTCGCGGATCGAACAGAAAGTCTCGTATCAATACGATCCTATCCCCTCCTCTGGATAACTCCGGGGCTGCACAATACTCTTTGCGAAAGATCGTCAAGAGTTGCGCAGGGCTTCCGCCGACGTCCGACGTGACAACCGCGGAGGAATCCACGATGGCAGTTTCCGCGTAGTATTCGATCATTGCAACACGGCCCTGCTCGGCGACGGTTGTCTGCCAGCCATTTCCACTCCAAATGACGTTCGTTCTGCCTGTTGTGATCTCGACCAAAATCACCTGCCCGTGGTAGACCCCGCAGATGAGTGTGTCTTCGTTGTACCAGTCGATATCGACGATGTCTGCCCGGAGGATAACGGAGTCTTGTTCTTCCGCGATGTCACGTATGATCAGTGCGCTTGCCAGGTCCACGAACGCCAATCGTCTTCCACTGGGGCTAATTCGGGGAAAGTAAGCAGACGGATGAACGACCACCGGCTCGACCACCGGTTTTCCGTCCAGTGGAAAACGGTAGATCCCCGCGGGACGGCCGAATGCGGTTCCATCATCGCGGAAGTAAACGTAATGCGAGTCTGCACTCAGATCATACAGTTGCTGAGGGTATGGCGAGTAGACGTGTGGAGGTGTGGGTTTATCATCGCAAGCGCTTTCGACCAACGCGAAAAGTGCGACGACAAACGGGACTACCCTCGCTACGACGTGTGGCAATTGCTCCTCCGCCGTGAGATTGCAGCCTGAATACACACAAGGGAAGCGGTTATTCCGATGCCATACGTAGGGACGGGCGGTCCTGACGCGCTCCTTGCGTCAGGACCGACCCGCCGTGGCTCAGCGGGATGGGATCGAACGCTACGTTCGCAGCGGGTCGGGGCCGGGTGTGTCGGGACGGCGCGGCGCAAACGGCAGGGGCGTGACTGCCGGATCGGGCGGGATTGGCGCTTCGGGCAGGGGAGTAATCTCGGCCGCCGGCGCTTCCTTCGGACGTGTCCCGAACCGTGTCAGGATCACCGCGCCGGTGCCCAGCGTCATCACGACGTACCCGAGAATCGCCGAGAGCAGGAACATGATGAGCGTGATCAGGCGGAACGCGCCGCCGGAACTGCCGTGCCCGGCCGGCCAGATGAAAATGATCGTGAGGTAGGCGAACACCTGCAGCGCCGCCACTCCGAACATCGTGCGCGACAGCGACGAGTGCAACGCCAGCGTGGTGTTCTCCGCGATCTTGTCACCCACCAACTGCCCGACCGCCGCCTGCGCCAGGACCAGCCCGGCAAACAGCATGAGCGGCAGGACAAACAGCGCGATCGGAATGCCAATGATCGTGACCAAAAGCAGGAGGAAGACGGGCAACAGCAGGATCTGCGCGAGCACGCCGATCATGAACGACTTGAAATACGATGTCTGTATCCGCGCCTTGACCTTGACGATGTTGCGCGCCGCCAGCGCGTGCGCCAAAAGCACCAGGAAGAACCAGAAAAGGATCTTCAGCACCACGACGATCGTGATCGTGTGCCGCGACACCATCGCGGAGAGGCCGTCGTCGCCGCCGAAGATGTTGGGGAAGACCTCCTGCCGGGTGCCGTCGATGCGGCCGCCCGGTTCGCGCACGATTTTGGATGCGACGACATCATCGCGCACCTGGCCGTTGGCGGCAATGCGCGCCTGGCCGAACGGCGCGACCACTTCCTGCCCGACCAGCCCCTCGACGTTGACATCACCGAAGACCGACACCGCCGACCCGGTGACCGTGCCGGCCACGTCGATATCGCAGAAGATGCAGATGACGTCGCCGCGCAGCACTTCATCGGCCCGGACGGTGATGTTGCTGGCGATCTGCGTGATCTGATCGGCGCGTCCATCGCGCTCAACGTGAATCACCGATCCGCCGCCGGGCAGGACCAGTTCGAAGTCCAGCGAATCAGGGAAATCGGAAACCGTGATCGGTGGCACTGGCGCAATGGGTATCGCCGGAAGAACGATCTCCTCGCCCTCGCGGGTCACCAGCCGGATGCCGCCGAAGTCGATGCGGATTTCTTTGGCGTAGATGGAATCGTCGGGCAGCTGGATCCTCTGCAGCACCTGCGTTTCCACCAGGACCCGCGTCGGCTCCCCTTCGTTGCGCAGAATCCGCACCTTGGGCACGTCGGGGATCACGGGCACCGGCGCCACGACCGAATCGTCGATCGCCACCGCCGTGGCCGTCAGGGCAACGGCCAGCAAGGCAGCCCCGGCGAATCGGCGTATGGCGGTCGTGATGGTCATCCGGTGATCCCGCGTCAGAGCGCGCTGATAGTAATGTCGCCAGAGTTGGTGCTCACACGCAACACCGCAGTGCCGTCGCCGAGCCGCCCCTCCAACCGCCGCCGCGTCTTGTGCGAGACCTGCATCGGCACGGCCGTGTCAATTTCGCCCGACGGCGACGAGAGACTCACGTCGCCAAAGGCCTTCGGCTCGATGGACAGACGCACCGAGCCGCTGACCGATTGCACATCGATGTCGCCGTCGGTCGGCGAGGAAATCGTGATGTCTCCCGAGGTGGTCGAGGCGCGCACTTCGCCGTCCTGCGTTTCGACCCAGATCATGCCGGAGATCGATTCGGCGTCGACATCCAACGACGCCTCCATGACTTCGATGTCGCCGGAGACCGTCTGCGCGGTGACCGTCCCTCCCGCGCCCCGCGCTTTGACCGAACCCGAAGTCGACTCCAAATCGAGGTCGCCGCCGCAATCGGCCACGCCGACATCGCCGGACACCGATTCGGCGAACACCGCCTCTCCGGCGCGGCGCACATCGACATTGCCCGACGTTGAGGATGCGCGCACGGTCTTCTGCACTCCCGTCACCGTCACATCCCCCGAGACCGAGGTGGCTTCCACCGGGCCGGCCAGGTCGGTTGCCTCCACCCAGCCCGACACCGACGAGAGCGTTCCTTCGGCGCCGCGCGGGCCGGTGACATGGAAGCTGACGGTCGCGGCGTAATCCCGGCCGTACTCGTCGCGCAACCACTCGTAGAATTCGCGGGTGTCTTCCATCCGCACATCGAGGAATCCGTTCTCGCTTTCGATATAGAGCTTCAAGTGCGCGCGGATGTCCGCCGCTTCCGCCTCAGTCTTTGCCCGGACATCGATGGCGACCTCGACCTGGGCGGTGGCGCCATCCTGCCCGCGATAGGACACATCGCCGGAGATCGCCTCAATGACGACATGCGGCGCGGTGCCGACGTCCAAGGTGCGGGTCTCGGAGTGCTTGAAGGTCTCCAACGTCCGGGCCGACGCGGTGACACCCAAAGCGAGCGCCACCGTCAGCGTGGCCCCGGCCAGGACGGGACGGGTCATGCGCATCTGATACCTCCACGTGTCGGGAAGCGACTACACGATACCTTTAAGTTTCTTCTTGAGCAGTTCGCGGGCGCGAAAGATGCGGGCCTTGACGGTTCCCACCGGGATGTGCAGTTGCTCGGCGATCTCCTCGTACGAGCGGTCCTGCTGGTGACGCAGCACGATGACTTCGCGGTATTTGGCGGGGAGGGCATCGATGGCATCGCCAATGGTGACCGCCCGCCGCTTGCGGTAAAGATCCTCTTCGGGATTCTGCGACCAGTCGGGGATTTCGAGCGCGACTTCGCCGTCCTTGGTCTGGACCGGACGGTCCAGCGAGAGCGCCTCGATGCGTTTTTTTCGCAGATGATCGATCGCATTGTTCGCCGCAATCTTGTAAAGCCAGGTCGAAAACCGGTACTCGAACCGGTAGGAGGCCAGCGACCCGAAGGCCTTCATGAACGTTTCCTGCACCAGGTCGGCGGCTTCCTCGTTGCTCCGGACAATCTTGAAGATCACGTGGAAGATTGATTGTCGGTGCCGCGCCAACAACTCCTTGTAGGCACGTTGATCGCCGGCGAGGGCATCTTTGATTAATTGTTCGTCGCTCTCGGCCACCTTGTGCCTGCGCTTGGGTTTACGGGGATCGACGGCGAATGTTTCGGGCGTATGCCCGACTTGTCCCCGGGGCCGGAATCTAACTGCCCGGCCCGGCAAGGGCTACTGCGAACTCTCAGGGATAAGCGACATGGGGAAACTGCCAGCCAACCCGACTTATCCACACCCTGTCACTCAAACCGGTGCGGACAACCGTGCCTGCGCGGGGCGGTGGAATTTGGACAGCGTCCGCCGTATCATCCGCGGCCGCCCAGTGGCGCGTCACCGTGCAAAGGCACTCAAGGAGGGGCTATGCTCTTCGGGGAAACTCGCGACGATCGAATCCAGGATCTCTTCGAGAAGCACATCCGCAACACGGCCGCCTGCGCCGATGAACTGCACTCGCTGTTTCTCAACATCAGCAAAGGACGCGAGTATGTCGCCACCGTCGCCGCCAAGGTGATCGAGATGGAGCACGCCGGCGACGATTTCAAGGAGCACATCCACTTGATCGTCGACAAGACCTTCATCACCCGCCTGCACAAGGACGACATCGACAAGCTGGTCCACGAGCTCGACCGCGTCATCGACCAGATCAAGAAGGTGGTCATCTACGTCAAGGCCTACCACATCGTCGAGGGACGGTCGGAGGCGATCGAGTTCTGCAAGCTGATCGTGGAGATGTGCCGCGAATTGATCGGAATCATCGCCGGGATGGCCAAGCCCGATGTCCTGCGCCTGCGCGAGCGGGTCTCCCGCATCGAGGCCCTCGAGGAGGATGGCGACCGGCTCTTAACCGACAGTCTGGCCACCGTCTTCGTCCACGAGCATGATGCCAAGGCCATCCTGGTCTGGCAGTCGATCTTCGAAAAACTCGAGGATGTGACCGATTCCTGCCATCACGTGGCCACGCTGGCCATGTCGATTGCCCGCAAAGAGAGCTAAGAGCCGTCGATGGATCCGGTCCTGATCGTCGTCATCCTGCTCATTCTGGCCGCGGAGTTCGTCAACGGCTGGACCGATGCGCCCAATGCGATTGCGACCGTGGTCTCCACCCGCGTCATGTCCCGTGGCAGCGCGGTGGCGATGGCCGTGGTCTTCAATGTCATCGGCGTCTTCTCCGGCACCGCCGTCGCCGCTACCATCGGCAAGGGAATTGTCGACAGTGGGGCTATAAACCTTCCGACCATTGGGGCGGCGCTCTTGGGCATCATCATCTGGAGCAGCGTCGCCGCGCGCTTCGGCATGCCGACCAGCGAGTCCCACGCGCTGGTGGCGGGTCTGGCCGGGGCATCGCTGGCCGTTGCCGGTCCGGAGGCCCTGCTCTGGGAAGGGTGGAGGAAGGTCCTGATCGGCCTGTTCCTCTCCGGTGTGGTCGGATTCCTCTTTGCGTTTTTCTTCACACGGCTGGTGCGGCGCGCCGTGGCCTCCAGTCCGCCATCGAGCACCGGCAAGTCCTTCCGACGCTGGCAGATCATCACCGCCGCCTTCATGGCGTTCAATCACGGCTCCAACGACGGACAGAAGTTCATCGGCGTCTTTGCCCTCGTGCTTCTGCTGGGCGGGGTGACCTCGACGTTCCAGGTGCCCATCTGGGTCGTGCTCGTCTGTGCCCTGGTCATGGGATTGGGAACGTCGGTGGGCGGCTGGAAGATCATCCAGGAAATGGGCATGAAGATGGTCGACTTGCGCCCCTGGCAGGGGTTCTGCGCCCAGGTGGCCGCCGGCGGCACCATCTTCTTCGCCTCGCGCTTCGGCATTCCGTTGTCAACCACCCACACCATTATCACCTCGATGATGGGCGTGGCCGCCTCGCGCAAGCTCCGGCATGTCCGCTGGGACATCGCCGGACATGTCGCGCTGGCCTGGGTGCTCACCTTCCCGATCTGCGGCGCCATCGCCTACGTCGCCGCCTACATCGTCAAACGCTTCTTCGGGTAGCTTCGCTCGCCTGGGACGCGACAGAATCGCCGTTGACATCGCAGGCGATGTCTCATTCGTTGGCACACAATGGACATTATGACGGTCATCGGCACGGTCGTCGCGAGCCAGAAGGTCCCGCAGTTGCAGGGGTACAAGCTGCTGTTGGTGGCCGACGCGGAGGAACGCGACGCCAGGGCCGCGGCGACCGTGGCGATCGACACGGTGGGCGCCGGTGAAGGCGAGCGCGTCATCGTCGTGCGCGGCTCTTCGGCCCGTGCCGCCGCGGGGCTGGCCGAGGCTCCGGTCGACGCCGTCATCGTCGGCATCGTCGATCAGGTTGACCGCGACGGACAGGTCATCTTCCGCAAATGAGGCGGCGCCGGCCATGAAACTGGGACGCGTCTGCGGTACGGTGGTCGCCACGGTGAAAGATCCGGCCCTGGCCGGGTTGCGACTGCGACTGATTCAGCCAGCAACCGCGGAGGCATGGTCGTCGCGGGCGATCGTCGCTGTCGACACCGTGAGCGTGCGCGACGGCGATGTGGTGATCTGGATTTCTGCCCGCGAGGCCACCTTGGCC
>DATMBC010000052.1 GCA_035559435.1 bacterium | reverse complement strand
GGGGCGGGAGATAACTCCCGCCCCGTCCGTGGGTTGCTGTGGCGCGCGGAGAGGATTAGCGCGGAACAAACTCACCGCGGCGGTTGAGCGCCCACGACTCCTCGTCGTGACCGGGCGCCACCGGACGCTCCTCGCCATACGAGATGACGTTGATGCGCGAGGGGTCGATCCCCAGACGGATCAAGTACTCGCGCGCCGCCTGCGCGCGGCGTTCACCGAGCGCGAGATTGTATTCGTCGGTGCCGCGTTCGTCGCAGTGCCCCTCGATCAGGATGTTCATCTCGGGGTTGTTGCGCAGGATCTCGGCGTTGGCATCGAGCACCCGACGCGCGTCATCGCGCAGGTTGTACTTGTCAAAATCGAAGTAGATCGTCTTCAACCCGCGGGCGTCACCGGACGTGACATCGCCGCGGTCACCGGCGCCACCGCCGGCTCCCCCCTGCTCACCGCCCGCGGGGCCCGCGCCTTCGCGACCCGAGCCCGGGCCGCCGGTCGTTGGCTGTTTCGGGCATCCCAGCCCGATGGCCATTGCCAGCACGAGAACCGCCATCAGCGAGAGTTTTTTCATGTCCCCTCCTATCCTACCTAAAGGTATCAATTCCATGCTCTTACGAGCCACTCTCCATGCCATATACACCTCGGCGGACAAAACGTCAACAGCAATCGGCACGAAAACCCGCATTCTGGCGCGGAATCCGGAAATCCGCGTCTGCCACCGATTACGGCGACCATGACGGGTTGGAATTCCCGCCGGTCTGGGTGACTCGACGTACCCCGGAGCCATCGTAGTTCATGGTGTAGATTTCATACCGCCCGGTCCGGTTGGAGGCGAAGGCAATGTGCAAACCATCCGGCGACCAGTGCGGATTCTCGTTGGAGCCGACCTCGGTCAATCGGCGGAAGCCGCTGCCGTCGGGGTTGATCGTGCAGACCTGAAAGACCCCCTCCTCGCGCGAAACAAAGCAGATCATATCCAAAGTCGGCGACCAGTCGGGGGAGTCATTGTATTTGCCCTCGAAGGTGAGCCGTTCGACGTTGGCGCCGTCGGCATCCATGATGTACAGCTGAGGGGTGCCGCTGCGATCGGAGGTGAACACCACCTTCTTGCCGTCGGGGGACAGGCAGGGGGAGGTGTCGATGCTGCGGTGGAAGGTCAGCCGCTGGGGCGCGCCGCCGCCGCGGGTGCCGATGTAGATTTCCGGGTCGCCCTCCATCGACAGCGACAGCACATAGCGTTTGCCGTCGCGCGACCACGAGCAGCCGGTGTTCAGCCCCTTCATCGACGAAAACTTCGTCGCCCGGCCGCTGACCAGGTCATATATCCAGACATCGGGGTTGCCGTCGCGAAACGACGTGTAGCTGACCGCGTCCTTGCCGGCCCAGCGCGGGGAAAGCACCACGGCGCGATCGGCGGTGAGCCGGTAGTCGTTGGCGCCGTCGTAGTCGCAAATGTGCACTTCTTTCTGGCCGTCGCCCTCATGCAGGTAGACCAGCTGGGTGCGGAAGATGCCGTCGGCGCGCGCCAGTTCGCGGTAAACCTCATCCGCCAGGGTGTGGGCCAAAAGCCGGGCGGAAGAACGGGCCGCCTTGAGTTCGCGGCTGTAGTACTCGTTGCCGGACTGCACATCGGTCAGGGAGTAGGTCACCACGAGTTCCTCGCCGTTCACCTCAAGCTCGGCGGAAATGATGTCGTTGGCGCCGAGGTGATGCCAGCCGCGGCGATCGACCGCCGACAGGCCCATGATGCGCAGGTAGAGGGTGTCGGGACGGACCGCCTCGAACAGGTAGGAGAAATCGAGGTCGGCGTAGACGACTTCCTCGATCAACTCCAGGGCGGCCCAGTCTTCGGAGGTGGCGCGGTCGGGGGATTTCATGCGGAAATCTTCGACGCCGATGCGGAAGGGCTCGAATTCGCCGCCGGACTTGAAGACGCGGCCATAAATCTCCGGCACGGGACGCGCGGCCGCCGTCGCCGCGCCCAGCAACAGCAGGGCCGCCACGAGCCCGGGCCAAATCCGGAGGCGGCTAGGGGCGGTACTCAAATTCGAGGTGAATGATCTGTTCATCTTCCTCCCAGTGATTCGGGAACGCCGGCCAGGAGCCGGTCACTTGCACCGCGCGCAAGGCGGCGCGATCGAACAGGTCGGAGCCGGATTTTTGCTCCAATTCGATGTCGGTGATCTCGCCTGAGCGTTTGACGACGAACTTCACGACACATACCCGGCGCTCACGGCCGAAACTCGGATTGCGCCAGTTGCTGCGAATGGCAGCAAAACCCTGGCGGTGGTAGGGGTTGACGTTGGCGCCGGTCTCGACTCCCCAGATGTCCCCGCCTCCGCCGCCTTCGGTCAACGACCCGACAACGCCGCCGGTGTCGATTGCGGCGAGCGCCGGGCCGCCGGCCCGGGCGGTGTCTTTCTTGGCCGGTTTGTCGGCGGTCTTCGGTTTTTCGGTCTTCTTGTCCTTGTCGTCGTCCTTCTTGGGCTTCTCCGGCGCTTTCACGTCCGCCAGTTCTTCCTTGACCGCCGGGTTTTTCGGAATCAATTCGTCCTCGGCCGGCGCCGGCGCCGCCGGTTTGGCCGCCGGGCCGCCCTTCACACGTCCCGGTTCGGCAAAGTCGACCAGCCCCACGCTCACCACCTGCATCGTGTGCGAAGGTCCGGACAAACCGCGCAACGGCGCGATCACGGCTCCGACGAACAGGAAGACCGCGTGGAAGGCCACAGACCAGAGGAGGTAGCGTCGCACAGTGCCCCCTATCCCCACTTTACCGGCGGGGGCATCTCCTTCAGGGACGGCTGGGTGACCAGACCGACGTCATTGAGTCCCAATTTCTTCATGATGCCGAGGATTTCAACCACCAGGCCGTAATTGACCTCGGCATCGGCGCGGATATAGGCCTTCGATCCGGGTTTGTTGCGGATCAGGCGGCCGAGTTCCTCCTCCCATTGCTGGGCGGTGCGGTAGACATCATTGACGAAGACGCCGCCCTCCTTGGTGATGGTGACGACAATCCCCTCCGACGGCTCATCGGCGGCGGTGGCGGTCTGCGGCAGACGGACATCGATGCCGCTTTGCAGGAGCGGCGCGGTCACCATGAAGATGATCAGCAGCACCAGGACCACGTCGACCAGGTTGGTGACGTTGATCTCAGAGAGAGCGTGATAGCTCTGACGTTTCACGGACATTCTCCCGCGTCAATTCGGTCAGAAATTCCAGCGACAGATTCGAGAGGTCATCGGAAATGACCCGCAGCCGGCGGACACACCAGTTGTAGGCGATGACCGCGGGTATGGCGGCGGCCAACCCAACGACCGTGGCGATCAGCGCCTCGGCGATGCCGGGGGCGACGACGACCAGCGAAGCCGACCCCGTGGCGCCGATGCCCATGAAGGAATTCATGATGCCCCAGCAGGTGCCCAGAAGACCGAGGAACGGAGACGCGTTGGCGGTGGTTGCCAGAAAGATCGTCCACTCTTCCAGACGGCCGATCTCCTCCTGCGCCACGCGCTCGAGCGTGTCGGAGACCGCCTTTTTCTGTTCGGGCGTCAGATCGAAGCCGGCGGCGTCACCGGAGCGCACGCCGCGGTTCTGCTCGGTGAAGGCGACCGCTTCGGCATAACCGGCATCGATCACGCGCCAGTGCGGCATGTGTTGCAGGGCCGACAGCGCGGTCATGCGGTCGCTGAGACGGCGCCCCTTGCGAAACAGCAGTCGGAAACGGGCGCTGTCGGCGGTCACGCGCTTGAAGCTGCGCCATTTGAGGAAGATGACCGCCCACGAGACAATCGAGAGCACCAGCAACACGGATAGAATCAGGAGTGAAAACCCGCTGGATCCGGCCAGAATGTCCCAGATGCTGCCCCCGATGATGGCCGGGGTCGGGATCCCCGGAATTGATGATAGGCCCAACAAGCGCGCCCTCCCTGTAGGTTGTTCGTCGCCCCGTGGTGGGTGTCCACCGGGACGCACACAATCAAGCGTATATCCCTCGGGACGCCAAATCAGTCAAGGGTAAACGAACCGGACCGGCCCATAGGCCGGTCAGTAAATGATGCCCTGGCCAAAGGTCGCGGCTTGACGGTTCCGGCCCCCACCGCGTTTTTACTTGGGCGCCAGAGAATCGTTCACCGGAATTATCGCAGCCCCAAGGCGATAGGCAGACCACGATGACATCCAACCGACCCAAATCCAGCGACATTCCCCCGGCGATCCAGCGGGAGATCGACGATCTGCGGCGGCAGCTGCGCCACCATGCCCATGCCTACTACGTCCTGGATCGCCCGGAGATATCGGACGCCGAATACGATCGGCTGTTTGATCGCTTAAGCGCGCTGGAAGCCGAGTACCCGCAGGCGGTCACGCCCGATTCGCCGACCCAGAAGGTCGGCGGCGAGCCGGCGGCGGCCTTCCGAACGGTGCGCCACCATGTCCCGATGCTCTCCCTGCAGAAGGTGACCAGCGAGGCGGAATTCCGCGAATTCGACACCCGTGTCCGCAAGCTCCTGGGCGGCGAGTCGCCCGCCTATGTCATCGAGCCGAAACTGGACGGTCTGGCGGTCGAACTGACTTACGAGGACGGGCAATTGCGGATCGGCTCGACCCGCGGCGACGGGGAAATCGGCGAGGATGTGACCGCCAACCTGCGCACGGTGCGCTCGGTGCCGCTGGCGCTGCTGGGCAATGCGCCGCGTCTGCTCGATGTCCGCGGCGAGGTCATCCTGCGGCGCGACGACTTTGAGCGTCTCAATCGCGAGCGGCTGGCCGCGGGCGAGGAGCCGATGGCCAACCCGCGCAACGGGGCGGCCGGATCACTCCGGCAACTGGACCCCAAAGTCACGGCCGCAAGGCCGTTGGTCTTCTATGCCTACGGCATCGGGCGCTGCGAAGGACGGACCCCTGGCAGCCAATGGGAGGTTCTGGCGCTTCTGCGCGAGGCGGGATTCAAGGTGCATCACCTGATCACCCGCTGCGAGACGGTCGACGCGGTGGTCGCCGCTCATGAACGGATCGGCGCGGAACGTGACCGTCTGGAGATGGACACCGACGGGACGGTGATCAAGGTTGACGATCTGGCGATGCAACGGAAGCTCGGGGCGGTATCGCATCACCCGCGTTGGGCGGTGGCGTGGAAGTTTCCGGCGCAGGAGGAGACCACGATCGTCGAGGACATCCTTCTGCAGGTGGGCCGTACCGGCATCATCAGCCCGGTGGCGGCGCTCAAACCGGTGCGGGTGGGGGGTGTCGAAGTGCGCCGCGCCACACTGCACAACGAGGACGAAATACGGCGCAAGGATGTTCGCGTCGGCGACAAGGTGATTGTGCGGCGGGCCGGCGATGTCATCCCGGAGGTCGTGAAGGTCGTGCCGGGCGGGAAGTCGCCGCGCTCCAAGCCGTTTGTCTTCCCAACCAAATGCCCGGCCTGCGGCGCGCAGATTGTCCGCGCGGAGGACTCGGCGTTCTACCGTTGCACAAACCTCGGCTGTCCGGCGCAGATCAAGGAGCGGCTGGCGCACTTTGTCTCGAAATCCGGCGTGGATGTTGAGGGCATGGGGTATCGCTATATCGAGCAGTTAGTGGACCGCAAGATCATCCACGATGTGGCCGACATCTACTTTCTCGATGCGGAGAAGTTGCACCAGCTGGACCGGATGGGCCCGAAACTGGCCGAGAACCTGCTGGCGGCGATCGATCGGGCGCGTCACCCCGACCTGCCGCACCTGCTGGCGGCATTGGGCATCGATGGCGTCGGCGAGCACATCGCGCGGGTACTGGCGCGGGCCTTCGGCTCGATCGACGCCATTGCCAAGGCCAGTGTCGAGGAGCTGCAACAGGTGCGCGAGATCGGGCCGATTGTCGCCGAGTCGATTCACCGGTTCTTCGCCATGCCGCAGACCGCCAAGCTTCTCGACAAGCTCCGGCGGGGCGGTGTGGTCTTCCCGACGATGACAACCCAGGAATCCGGACCGCTGCCGTTTACGGGGCTGACCTTCGTGCTGACCGGAACGCTGGAGGCGATGCGTCGCGAGGAGGCGCAGGCGCGCATCGAGGCGCTGGGGGGACGGGTCGCCGGGTCGGTGTCCAAGAAGACAAGTGTGGTCGTGGCCGGAGCCGAAGCCGGCTCAAAACTGGACAAGGCGCGGGAACTGGGCGTGACGGTCTGGGACGAGGATGAGTTCCTGCGCCAGCTGAGGAAGGCCGGCCGCGGATAGCATGAGTGTGTCGCTGCCCACGTTTCTCACCCGGGAGGTGATGTATGTCATCCTCCTGTTCGCGCTGTTTGTCCTGCCTCGCATCCTGTTGCGGTTTCGCATCCCCACGGCGATCACCAGTTTCGGGCTTGGGGCGCTGGCCGGGATGGGGTTTGGGCTCTTCCCCCATGATCACACGATCGAGCTTCTGTCGACCTTCGGGATTGTCGCGCTGTTTCTCTTTGCCGGGTTGGACGTTGACTTCGATGAGTTGCGTCATGGGGCCGCGGTGGTGGCACAGCACGTCGTCATCCGGTTGGGCTTGGTGGCCGCGGCGATGGCGGCGCTCAGTCCACTTCTGGAACTGGGCTGGCGGGCCGCGGCGCTGGTCGCGCTGGCGCTCCTGACTCCGTCGGGCGGATTCATCCTCGATTCGCTGAAGGGCTTTGGCGCCAGCGACCGCGAGCGGTTCTGGATTAAATCGAAGGTGATCGCCACCGAGATGGTGGCACTGGTGTTGCTGTTTGTCATCCTGCAGGCCGAATCACTCAGCCGATTGGCGACATCATCGCTGGTCCTGATCGGGATGATCATCCTCGTGCCGATGGCCTTTCGCTTTTTCGCGGCGGTGATTGTGCCCTATGCGCCCAGGTCGGAGTTCGCCTTTTTGGTGATGGTGGCGGTGGTGTGCGCCATGATCACGCTGAAGCTGGGTGTCTATTACCTGCTCGGCGCCTTTGTGGTGGGTGTGGCGGCGCAGCGGTTTCGCGAGCGTCTGCCGGCGGTGGGCTCGGAGCAGATGTTACACGCGGTCGAGTCATTCGCGTCGTTGTTTGTGCCATTCTATTTCTTTCATGCCGGACTCCAGCTGCAGCGCAGCGACTTCGGAATCGGCGCGTTGGCCATCGGCGGCGCGTTCCTCGCCCTCGGAATCCCGCTGCGGCTGCTCCTTGTGGCGCTGCACCGCAGGTGGGCCCTCGGCGAGAGTCTTCGCACCGGGATGCGGATCAGTCTGATGATGATTCCGACCCTGGTGTTCACGCTGGTCATCGCCGGAATTCTGCGCGACCGCTTTGACGCCGCGCCGGCGCTGGTCGGCGGTCTGATGATCTACACGATCGTCAATACTCTCCTGCCGGGACTGTTTCTCAAACTGCCATCGCCCAGTTTTGACGCCCCGCATTCATTGATGCCGGGCGACGTCCTGACCTCACCGGAAAACAAAAACCCCGCCTGACGGCGGGGTTTGGAGCGGATCTGATCGCGCCGGTTAGAGAACCAGGCCGCGCTTGTCGAGCGTCTTGAGCGCCTTGGTGGAGAGACGCACGCGCACCCAGCGCTTCTTCTCCGGATCCCAGATCTTCTTGGTCACAAGATTGGGATTGAAGCGGCGGTTCGCCTTCTTGTTGGCGTGGGAGACGGTATGTCCGGCGCGCGGACGCTTTCCGGTAATGGCACAGACTTTCGACATTGGAGTTTCCCTTCCAGCCCCTCCGGGCAGACATTAAATATAACCAATCTCATTGGCTACACAAGTAAAACCGGGCCCCCACTGCCCAGCGCAGTTCGTCCCACGCGGTTCCATCTTGACATCTGTAGGCGGGACAACGAGTTTCCCAACGATGAAGACGCTCAGACTCCTGCTTTCCGGCTTGCTGATCTGCGGACTGGCTTTCTCCATCGGCTGCGGCAGGAAGGAAACGGTCACCGAAGATGGCCGCAAGATCATCCGTTTCTGGCAGTTTTGGACCGAGCCGCGGGTCAAGGCGGTGATCACCAAGGCGATCGAGGAATTCGAGGCGCAAAACCCGCTCTACAAGGTCGAAGTCACCGACCTGACCTGGGACAACGGCTATCAAAAGATCGTGGCGGCCTTTGCCACCGACAATGTGCCCGACCTGATCGAACTGGGGTCCGACTGGATCGCCGAGTTTGCCGACCGGGGGGCGTTGTTGCAGATGACCGACGAGTGCATGCGTCTCCGGGAGTCGATGGCCGGGTGGCCGTCGGCGATTTACCAGGACAATTGCTATGCCCTGCCCTGGTATCTGTCGACACGGGTCTTCTATCAAAACGACGAGGCGGCGGCGCTGGTGTACGGGAGCGCGCGGCCGCAACCGTTTGTCTGGAGCCAACTGCTGCAAAACATCAAAGACGCCACACTGGAAAAGCCGAAGATGTGGGGATTCGGGGTGAACGCCGCCGAGCCACACCGTCTGTACAAACGCTTTCTCCCCTTCCTGTGGGCGGCGGGCGGCGATGTGCTGACCGAGGACATGTCGGTCTGCGCGCTGGAGACCGAGGCGGGACGCGAGGCGTTGCAGTTTGTGGTGAACATGAGTCAGCATCAGTATGTCGACAAGCAGTCGGCTCTCGACGACATGTTCATGGACGGCAAGCTCATGTACCACTTTTCCGGCGACTGGCTATACGAGCGGATCAAGCGCGCGGGGATTTCGTTGAAGTTTTCCGCCTTTATCATGCCCTTCCCCGGTCCGAACAAGGGGTCGCAGGCGGGGTTCGCCGGCGGTGAGTACCTGGCGGTGCCGCGGAAGGCGGCCGAGCCGGTGGCGGCGCTGAATCTGGCGCGGCATCTGCTGCAGCCCAAGCACATCTTCAATCTCTGCATCGCCACCGGTTGCGCGACCCCGGTCCATGCCGAGGTGGCGCAGAACCCCTACTTTATCGAGGACTCTGTTCGCAGTGTCTTCATCCAGCAGTTGGCGTACTCCAAATCGCCGCCGGCGCATCCGCGCTGGGTTGAGATCGAAGCGGCCATCGAACGGGGTGTGGAGAAAGCGCTCTTCCAGAAAGTCGCCGTCGATCAAGTCCTCGCGGAGATGTGCGGGGAGATCAACGCGATCATTCAGGAATACGAGAAACAGAAAGCGCAGTGAGCCGCACGCGTTCCGGTGAACTCTCCCGTCAGGGCTGGCTTTTGGCCTCGCCCTGGGCGGTCATCCTCCTCGGCTTCTGGGTCTATCCGTTCGGCTACGCGCTGGCGCTCGCGTTTGCCGACTACGACATCTTCCGTGGCGGCTGGCGCTGGGTGGGGCTGGAGAATTTCGCGGCGGTGCTGGGCAGCGGCGAGTTCTGGTCGTCGATCTGGCACACGGTGATCTTCACCGCGGGGACGGTCCCGGTGACGACCGCGCTGGCGATCCTGCTGGCGCTGGCGCTCAACCGCCGGCTGTGGGGCCGCAGTCTGTTTCGCGCCGGGTTCTTCGCGCCGACCCTGACCGCTACGGTGGTGATCGCGCTGGTCTTCACGCACCTGTACTCGCAGGGCGGCTACCTCTACCGCCTGGCCGACGTCATCGGACTGCCGGTCCCCGACCGCGGATTTCTGTTCGCCGAATCGACGGCGCTGGCGTCGGTCATGGTGATGGATGTGTGGGTGTCGGTCGGATACTATGCGCTCCTCTTCCTGGCCGGATTGCAGTCGATTCCCGCCGATCTGGTGGAGGATGCGCGAATGCACGGGGCATCCGCCTGGCAGCGGTTCTGGGCAATCACCTGGCCGTATCTGCGCCCGACCTTGCTTTACGCCGTGGTGATCAACCTGATCAAGAGTTTCCAGGTGTTCACGGAAATCTTCGTGATGACGCAGGGCGGACCGCTGGGGTCGACCTCGACAGCGGTCTACTATGTGTACATGATGGGCTTTGAGCGCTTCAAACTCGGATACGCTTCGGCCGCGGCGTTTATCGTCTTCGCCTTGATTGCCGTCTTTGCCCTCATCCAGTTTCGACTTTTGTCCTTCGGACGGGGGGCGGAGGACTGATGATGCCCGCGACACCGCCATCGGGCCGCCGCTGCCGCGGCGACTGGATTCTGACCGGCGCGCTCCTGCTCTTGTTGGCGGGAATGCTCTTCCCGCTGGCCTGGATGGTGGTTGGGTCGGTGTCGCCGCATTTCGATGCCCGCTGGGCCAACCCGTTTGGCGAGGGGGCCCGTTGGTCGAATTACGCGGACCTGTTCCGTTCGATGCCGTTCGGGACCTACCTGTGGAACTCGGCGCTGGTCGCCGTGATTGTCACCATCGGCAATGTCCTGCTTTGCTTTCCGGTCGGGTATGCGCTGGCGCGGCGCCGCTTCTGGGGGCGGGGCGCGCTGGATTGGGCGGCGGTGGTGGTGTTGATGGTGCCGCCGTATGTGCTGATCGTGCCGATGTTCGCGCTTATTCACCAACTCGGTTGGTACGACACGCTCTGGGCGATTACGGTGCCGGCGCTGGTGCATCCGCTGGGGGTGTTGTTGGTCAAAAGCGCGGTCTCGGGCGTGCCGATCGAGTTGGAGGAGGCGGCGCGGCTCGATGGCGCCGGACCGTGGCGAATTGTCTACCGGATTGTGATGCCGCTGTGCCGTCCGACGCTGGCGGTGCTGGCGGTGCAGATCTTCTGGCTGACCTGGAATTCCTTCCTCTTCCCCTTCATCCTCACCGGGGACAAGGCGCGCACGCTGCCCGTGGCGCTGGCGATGTTCCGTGGCTACCAGGGAGTGGACCGTCCGCATCTGTTCGCGGCGGCGACGCTGGCCACCATTCCGGTGATTCTCGTCTTTCTGTTTTTCCAGCGGCAGATCATCGCCGGACTGACCGCGGGCGCGGTCAAGCGGTAGGGTTAATCGGAGCGGCGCACGCGAAAGCGTTCGCGCACAAACTCGAGGATGCCATCGGCGATGCCATGCGCGGTGCGCGTGGTGAAGGCGTCGTTGTCGAGCATTTCCTCCTGCTCGGGGAGGATGATGAAGGCGCACTCGACCAGGACGGACGGATACTGCGGCGGACGGATGACCGCGAAGTTGGCCTGCGTGAGGCCATAGTCGGCCAACCCGGTGGCCGCGCGCGTCCGGCGGTGGACGGCCGTCGCGAGGGCGCGGCTGTGCGGATGATGGTAGTAGACGCTGGTGCCGTTGCGACGGCGGGGATCGACCCCGTCGGGGACGGCGTTGTTGTGCACCGAGACATAGATGTCGGCGCCGCCGTTGAAGGCGATCCCGGGCCGTTGCGCCAAGGGAACATCCTCATTGCCGGTGCGGGTCATGATGACCTGCGCGCCCATGGCCTGCAACTGCGCCACCAGCGCGCGCGCAATCTTCAAATTGGCGTCCTTTTCAACCAGCCCGGTGGGCCCGACCGAACCGGGATCGGCCGAGTGGCCCGGATCGACACAGATGGTCAGGCCGTCGAGCGTTGAGTCGCGCAACGGCGAGCGGTAGACTTCGAAGACAAAACGGCTATCCTCATAGCGTGTGTCATAGCCCCAGAGCGGCTCGGTGAGTTCGACATCGATGCGATAGATCTTCGGCTCCGGCTGGGCCCAGGCGATATCGGCGAAGAGGTCATCGACCGAATCGCGCTCGATCCAGTCGGTGTTCGAGATCGCGCCATAGAGCGTGATCGATGCGCCCCGGAGGTCATCGTCGACGGCAACCTTGAACGGGAGCCGTTCCGACATCCCGACCTCAAGTCGCACCGAAGAGTCGGTCGCGACGGTGTTCAGGCGGGGAATGACGGCTTCGGGGATCGGAGTGCCCTCCGGAAGCAGGCGCATCTTCTCCGTCTCGATCCAGGCCTCCAGACCAGGGGCGGGCTGGACGATGGTCCAGGGGCCGTTTGTGCCCCACCAGCGGGCGCGCACGCCATAGGGCTGATTGATGGCGAAGTAGCCCATACGCGGGCCGGTTCGGAGAATCTGGATGGAGTCGATCAGTTCGACCACGCGCGGCGGGAGATGGTGCACCGGGATGAGCAATCCGGTGGCGGTGGCGCGTGCCGATCCCGCTTTCGGCGAGGCGACCAGCAGTTCGAACATCACCGCGAGCGTGTCGTTGTCCAGTTTTTCCGGCGCCGTCCAGATGCCGTGGTATCGCCCCCGCGATGGGGTCGGACCGCCGGTCAGAAGCGGGCTTTGGTTGGCGATCTCGTCGCGCCGGTAGGCCTCGAAACTCGACAGCGACCGGGCGCGCAGCTCGGTCATGGGAAACGGGCCGGTGGTGTCGCGTTTGGCGATGATCCAGAACCGGGCGGTCCCGCCCATGGTGCCGTCAAAACTGACGGGGACTTCATCGCCGGGACGAATGGTGCGGTTCCAGATCGGACGCGCCGAGCCGTCGCGGATGCGCGCGCCTTCTTCGGGCGGGATGGGTCGGTTGTCGGTGATTCGGACCGGCAAGTCGAGCGAATCGGCGCCAAACTTGTTGCGGGCCCGCAGACGAAAAACGAAGTCGCCCGGCTCCACATTCACCCAGGCCAGGAAGCCACCGGTGCGGTAGACGTCGATCGGCTGGCCGTTGATCGTGAGCTTGGCGCCCGGCGTCACCGAGCCAATGACAAAGGTCGAGTCGACCGGGGCGATCACCTGATCGCGCGGCGGGTAGACGATGTTGATGACCGGGGCGGAATCCTGCGGGGAACGGGCGCGCGGCGGCTCCTGCGTAAACGCCGGCGCAGCCGCCCCGAGCAGCAGCGCGACGGCGGCGAATCTGGTCGGCAGCGTCGGTCGCATCACGGTTCTACGATCCCACGATTCGGGCGATTCCACAACAAGAAAACGCCGGTCCCGGATGGATCCGGGACCGGCGCTTGTGGCCATCAGGACAGGTCAGAATCCGACCTGGAAAGTGAAGTACTGGTTGTCATCGAAGAACTCGCTGGCCGACCAGGCGTAGTCGAACTGCCAGCGCGAGTCGCCGACGTTGAACCGCAGTCCGGCGCCGAACGAGGCGCCAAAGAGGTAGTCATCCTGGTTGGAGGCGGTGTAGCCGCCGCGCAGGAAGAACTTGTTGTCCCAGGCGTACTCGCCGCCGAAGCGCCACTCGTCTTCGGAGAAGTTGTTCGACTGGAAGGCGCCGGAGACATTGACCACGTTCTTTTGCTGCTCGAAGAGCTTGTAGGCCGCGCCCAGTTGCACGTAGGACGGGATTTCAAACGCCGCCGAGCGCGAGCGCGTGGTGTGCGGCAGACTGTTGGGATCGTCGCCGGTCTCGGTGTCCCAGTCGAAGCCGGGGCCGTCGTAGCGCATCTTCGGTCCGAGGTTTTTGATCACGGCGCCGAAGGTGACGTTCTGCCAGCCCGGGTTGTAGTGGAAGCCGATGTCAAAGCCCAGCCCCATCGCGGTCTGTTCGGCGATCTTTTCATAGATCACGTTGCTGTTGATGCCCAGCGAGACGCGGTCGGTGAGGGTGCGGGCGTAGGTGGCGCCGATGACGGCGAACGACGAGGAGAAGGTGGCGCCGGTGCCTTCGGGGAAGTCGACGGTGCGCACGATCTCATCGTCCATTGAGGTGATCTTGGCATTGAAGCCGATCACGCCAAAGTCGCCGACGCGGCGGGCGCCGGCAAAGTAGTTGATGTCGATGTCGGCGATGTACTGCCGATTGGACCACATGAATTCAGTGCCTTCGATGGACGACGCGCCGGCCGGATTCCAGTACAGCGCATCGAGGCCATAGGAGTTGGCGACGGTGGAGCCGCCCATCGCGGTGCCGCGGGAACCGACCGGGATGCGCAACTGCTGCCCCCCGGCGGAGCCGATTTTCAGGTCGTCACCCGCATAGGCGGCCGAGGCGATCAGTAGCATCACCAACGCCGCTGCGAGAATTGTTCTGGTTTTCATCGTTCCTGCCTCCATGGAAAGGCCCGTTCCCTGGGCCGTCGCATGATCAATAGGTGTTGAGCTGCTCCACCTCGGTGAACACCGCCAATTTGCCGATCTTGGTGCCGATCCCCTCGGCCTCGACATGGTAGATGTACATGCCGGAGGCGACGGGCAGGCCGGTTTCGGTCAAGACATCCCAGACCAATTCGGCGGAGCCGGGATTGTCCTTCGTCAGCACCCGCACACAGTCACCCGCGAGGTTGAAGATGCGGATGGTGGTGAGCGCCGGCGGCAGATTGACAAATTTGATCTGACGGCGGAACTGATCCAGTTCCAGGGAGGTCAGGTTGTAGTACGGATTCGGCACCGGGTAGACGTTGTCGACAGCGTTCTTAATGACGGTCCCGTCGCCATCGCCGGGCACGTGGGTGACGAACTCAAAGAGATCTTCCGGGGCATTCGGCTTGTTGGTCGTGAACCGAATGATGGTGCCCTCGGCGCACGGCCCGTTCCCGGAAAGGTCGTTAATGATGATGCGCCCAATGTGGAAATCGGCCGGGAAATCGTAGACGGCTGTGGCCGGTAGCGGCTCAACGTACTCCCGCTCGATGACGTAGATGCGGTCACCCATGCTCCAGCCGCCCGACTCATCGTCGTCGAGGACGGCGAATTGCACGCGTCTATCATCGGCGGTATTGTTGATCGTGCCGGGACCGATGTTCCAGACCTCAAACGGCGCCCGATTCGGCCACTTTTCGTCCGTGCTCCAGTCGTAGTACTCGGAGCCCTCGCTGGTGAAGCGGAACTCCCAGTCGCTGACGCCAATCAGACCGCGCCAGTTCAAACGCGCCCAGTTGTTTCCATCGTCGGAGGAGATATACCAGTCACCGGTCGAATTACGAGAGAATGCGACGTTGTCGGGCGGATCAACCGGACCGTTGGCGTTGGCGACCTCCACGATGGACTTGATGCCAGCTGACGGCCCCAGCACACGGAGAATGAAGCCATCCGTGCCTTCGGAACTGATCGGAAAAGTCTCGTTTTGCAGCAGGAACTCGTCATCGTCAACGTCCAATAGGTTCCAAGACAAGTCTTCGTTAAACGTGACGTTGTACGTGTGACCGGTCACTGCCGTCGGATCGTAGAAGTCGATCAACACGGTACCGTCGCTGATTCCGGACAGGTGTTCGGCGGTGTCTGCCAGGATGCCGGTCATGGACAGCGGCACCACACCATCGGAAGGCGCCGAGGGCAGCGTTTCGAACGACTCCGCGATGATTCCGAAGGGGTTTCCCAATTCATCGGTGAAAGGCACCGCGTTAAGTTCGTCATAGTTGTAGGCGGTGACGGCGAAGTAGTATGGTCGGTTGTTTACTATCCCGCCGCCGCGGATCCGGTCCTGCACGACCAGCAATTCATGTTGCAACCCGGTGTTGGAACCGTGCTGGACAACGACACGCTCCCTGCCCTCCGGGTTGTCGACATCATTGTAAATGCGTTCGACATCGTTGTTGAGATCGAACGTTGCGATCTTGGTCCAGGGTCCCGAGCTGGACGCGCCTTGGTACACGTTGAACCCCTCATGCACAAAGCGCTGCAATAAGACCGGCTCGCCGCCTGGCTCGACCGGGGGCCCGTAAGACTCCTGTACGTCGCCGTCGGCCTCCACTCCCCAGAACAGGCGCACCGCGTTGTCATGTGGAATCTGCCAGACGGTCGGCGGGGGCGGCGGGCCGGGGATGTCGAAGTTGGCATCGAACACGTTCTGCGCGATCCGGTCGGTCTCGCGCAGGCGCTGCACGGACGAGAGGTGATTGTCGCCCTGTGCCACAATGACCGCGGCCACCACCACCTGGGTGTCGCCCGGATTCATCGTAAATGGCCCCGAGGTCATCATGTAGCGGCGGTCGGCGGCGTTGTTGTCCAACTCACCGGTGCCGGTGACGGGGTCGCCGCTCATGAAGAACTTGACGGTGTCGCCGTTGTACACGTGGGGGGTGCCGTTGATCTCCAGACCTTGCATGTAGTTGTAGGTCTCAATGTTGTTCGACGGGTCGGTGCCATTGATGTACTTATTAAACGAGGTCATCGGCAGTTCCTCGTAGCCAGTGACGACTTTGACCTTGCCGTCCACCAGAATGGTGTCTGTGACGCCCGGCGCGGGGATAATCGGTCCCTGGAAGAAGTCGAAGCCCACAGCCGGTGGCTTGTCTCCATAGGAAGCATCGTCCGCATCGGCGTTGTAGCAAAAGCCGATCGAGAGGGTCGTGTCGCATCCGACGAAGTCGTCGCCCGCGTCGCCCAGATCGGGATCGGCCCACAGCGAGATGTAGGTGTCCTCGAGGAGGTTGCCGCCCTTATTGATGATCTTGAACTGCATGAAGATCGTGTTACCGAGGGCGCCGGCACGTGCGTAGCCGAACACATAGTGTTGGATCTCCACGCCCAAAGGTCCGGCGGAGCCACTTCCCGGATCGGACTCGCGTCCGGCGACGCTGGCGTCGTTGTAAACGCTCCAAAGCGCCTGGTCGCCAAGCAACAGCGGGATCCGGTTGCCTTCGCTGTCCAGAGAATCAGAGCCGTCGGCGGCTTTCAGCGCCGGAGCGCCGTCGTCGAACGGCCAGGTCCGGTAGTCCTCGCTGGTCTCGCGGGTATCGCCTTTGTTGATCACATAGACACGATAACTGCCGCGGTCACTCTGAAACGTGCCGTTGGCCATCGGTCCGGGCACGTAGTCATTAGCGTACTCGGCGGCGGCGGTACGGACGCCGCCATTCACCTTGGCACCCATCCAGACGCCGGCGGCATAGATCACCGACGTGTTGGTACCTTTGGGATAATACAGGCCATCGTTCTTGCCCAGGAGCGCAGTGCGGTCATAGGCGAACGAACCGGTATTGCCCACGAACATCAACAGATTGTTCGCGTCGAAAAACGTGGTGTTGTCGATGATTTGGGGCGAGGCCGGCGCGGGCGACTGCCGCGGTCCGGCCGCGATCACCATCACGGCCGCCAGCGGCATTGCCAGTCCGGAAATCACCCAAGTCCAGCGTTTCATCCATGTCCTCCTTCGCATCGCCCGGGCGCGCCTGGCGTACCAACGGGCGTCCACGTCCTGTGATTACGCCCTTAGAATGTCCACCGCGCGCCGAATCGAATCTGCCGCGGCGTGTCGTAGTTGCGCGGATCGGCCTGTCTGACCTGATACTTCTCCTCTCCGGTCAGGCGCGATGTATCGTGGATCATCGAGTTGTCGACGATGAACTGCTGACCATCGGGCGTCTCCAGCCAGCCGGTCTCGTTCGGCAGGCCCGTCGACTCGTACACGTCGACAACGTTGTCGCGGTCGAAGAGATTGATGACCCAGACATACAGATCGAGATTCATCTTGCCAGCGATGGTGATTTCGCGGTTGGCCTTCATGTCCACACGGTACTGCCACGGCTGACGGCGCGAATTGATCGGGCCGGAAGGTCGCGGCGAGATCGCGCCGAGCGTGACTTCGTTATAGACGAAGACCGGCGAATACGGGAAGCCCGACCCGGCGCCCAGCACGAAATTGACGCCTGCGCGCTCCAGCGGGTAGAAATCGCCGAGCTTGGGACCTTCGCCGGGGCCGGTGCGGATGTCGAGCACGCCAGTGATCTTGTGACGCTGGTCGAACTCCAAGGGCGTGGCGTGTTTGGGCGGCTCGGCCACGGTCCAGGCGATGTTGGACTGGGTGTTGGCAAAGGAACCGGTGCCGTCGGCGTAGGCCAGCGCGTAGTTGAACTGCGCCGAGATATTGCGCGAGCGGCGCACATCCAGCGAGAATTCAACGCCCTTCACCGTGCCGTAGTCGACGTTGCGGTAGGTCGAAAACGAATTCGGGATCGCCGGTTGGGTCACGACCTCGGTCAGGTTCTTCACGTCCTTGTAGAAGGCCGTGATGTCGATGGAGGCGTTATCGCTCACACGGCGCTGCCACCCGGCCTCATAGGCGGTGGTCTCTTCCGGCTCCAGATTCGGGTTGCCGAACGCGAAGAAGTATCCGCCGGTGCGGATCTTGTACTCGAGGTAGTCGTAGTTCACATACAGGTTTTGCAGGTCGGGCCGCTGGAAGAACTTCCCGTAGGAGAAGTGAAACACGGAGCCGTCGGCCACCGGGAAGGCAACCCCAAGCCGCGGCGAGAGCCGCGAGACGGACTCCGAACTGGTGAGTTCGTCCTCGGAGAGTTCCTGAGCTCCCTGGCGCAGGGCGTTGCGCTCCTCATCGGAAAGACCGGTCGCCGTGTCCGCGTAGGTGGCCCGGTCGAACGGATCCAGCGGCTGCTCGGGATCAACCAGCCGTTCGGTCTTGTAATCGAAGTAATCGAACCGCAACCCGGCGTTCACGACCAGCCCCTCCCATTCGAACTTGTCTTGCAGGTAGGCGGCCATGTTGATCGGATTTTTCACCGAGTTGAGACCTCCCTCGTCGGACTCCTCGCCCAACTCATTGTAGCCAAAGTGGTCGATGTCGTCGAAACCGCCGTTGGCGCCCTGGTAGACATTGACCGGGAACAGGTGCTGGTAGCGGCGCAGCGCGTGGCGCTGGAATTCGAGTCCGGCCTTGACCTCGTGGTTCGGGTGCACCTGGCTGACCAGGTCCCAATCGGCGCCGACGTACGATGACTTCCGCTTCAGCAGGTCGTCCCAGACGGTCGCTTCGTCGCCACGAACCACAAAGGACTGCTCGCGCGTGCTGCCGTCGGGCATCAACACTTCGAAGACGCTGTCTTCGTGCGGGGTGACGAGCGGGAAGTACTTGTTCTCCTCGCTGCCATGCTCCAGACTGTCGGGGTCCAGATTCATGTCATCCCAAGCCGTGTACAACTGCGTCTGATCGAAGTTGGGATTGCCGCTCGGACGACCGTAGGCCCACAGGTCGTCAAAGTGCACGCCGTCGCCGCGAATGCGCTCGGTCGAGAACCAGTTGGCCTTGAGCGTGTGGAAGGTCTTCGAGTTGACCGTGTGGGTCAGCTCGCCGAAGACGCTGTAGTTGCGGTCATCATACTTCGGCGTGTGCTGGATGTTGAAGAGGTAGTCGTGGCGGTACTCCTGCCACTTTTCCACCGATCCGTTGGTGCCGACGAGGGCCGAGACATTCCCCGAGGGGCGCCAGTTCAACTTGCCCTGCCAGTTCCAGAGGCCGGACTCGTTGTTCGGGAGCATCCCACCGGCGGTGGCGTGCGGCTCGCGGTCGCCCGCCCAGCGGCGCTCCCCGGCGACGTAAAAGGTCAGCTTGTCCGAACCCGGAGTAATCGGGCCGGAGAGCACGCCGGAGTAGACGTTAAAGTCATAATTCTCGCCGTGGAAGTTGTCGGTCACCGTCTCGAAAGTCCCATGGAACTTGTCGGTGCCCGCCCGGGTGATGACGTTGACGGCACCCGACATGATCAGGCCATACTCGGCATTGAATCCGCCGGTGACGATCGAGACTTCCTGGATCGAGTTGTTGTTGATCTGAGTGGTCGACAACCCGGTGAGTGGATCCTGCTGCGAGAAGCCGTCAACGTAGTAGGCGACTTCCGAGGAGCGGCCGCCGCGCACGTTGAGCGTGCCGGTGGTGCTGTTCTCACGGCCGCCACGCTGGCGGACGCCGACGTTGTCGGAGAAGCGGATCGCGCCCGCCTGCAGCCCGACGACATCCTGATAGCCGCGGGTCGGGAGATTTTGCACGTCTTCGGCGCCGACAATGCGCAGCGAGGATGTGCGGTCCTGCTTGACCAGCGGCCGCTCGGCGGTCACCGAGACGGTGCCCAGTTCCACCGCCTCCGACGAGAGCGCGAAGTCCTGGATGGTGGTGAGGTCCACGTTGACCCCGACGTTGGTGACTTCCATCGGCGCGAAGCCGACGATCGTCGCTTTGAGGGTATAGGTGCCAACGGGGACGTTGAGAATGACGAAGCGGCCTTCTTCGTCGGTCAGGGCTCCCCATGTCGTTCCGACGATAGAGATGGCCGCGCCGGGGATCGGCTGGCCGTTGGTCTTGTCTGTCACCACGCCGGCAATTTTGCCCGTGGTGCCGGCCCAGGCACTCACGGCCAGCAACAAGGCCGCGAAGCTGAGCACCCAGAGTGTGTTCACGAATTTGCGCAAGGGTCCCTCCTTGTGTGCGCACATAACTCGTTGTGATTATCGTCAGGTTTGGCGATTCCCTCAGCGGTGTGCAAAAACTGCACACCCCGCCTCATACGCAACTCGATGCGTCCGAGACGGTTACAAGAATCGCCCGCCGAACCAGTTACTCTTGATTGAGCTTTGCACGCCACCCCCTTTGGGGGCATCGGTCCATGATGAAGCCGGCGCCGGATGCTGTCAAAACAAACAATCAGGTCCGCAAAGAACGGCGGACACGACAACTCGTACTGACGCGACTGGGGGCGCTGCCTGCGGCAACGAGTGTGAGGATCGGGTCGCCTGCCATGGAACCCGCCCATCTGTACCTGTCCCCCTCGATGGGCGGTCCCAGACTGCAGACCTCCATCGTACGTAACTCAAGGTCGGACAATCCGGTTCCCTGTCAAGAAAAAAAATGCCCCCGACTACTATCCGTGGGGGGCATTCTCTCAGAGGGGAAAGGCGACTTAGTGAGTATGGTTTTTGACCCACTCTTCCATGCGGCGCAATCCTTCGCGGAGGTTGTCCTGCGAGTTGGCGTATGACAGTCGGAGGTACCCCTCGCCGCCCGACCCGAAGGATGTGCCCGCCAAGGCGGCGACACCGGCCTCTTCCAGCAACCCCCTCTCCACTTCCTTGGCCTTCATCCCCAGACGGGAGATGTTCGGGAAGACGTAGAAGGCGCCGGCGGGCTTCAGACAGGAGATGCCGGGAATCCGATTGAGGCCGTCGACCACCAGGTCCCGCCGCACCCTGAACTCACGACACATGGCAACCACTTCATCGCGGCGGCCAAACAGAGCCGGGCCGATCACCTTCTGCGAGAAGGAGGCGGTGCAGGAATTGCTGTTGGTTTGCAGGCGCGAGACCGCGATGGCAATCGTCGGTGGCATGACACCCCACCCAAGCCGCCAGCCGGTCATGGCGAAGGTTTTGGACATGCCATCCAGCAGGATGACATTCTCACGCGCCTCGGGGGCCACGTGCAGGATGCTGGTGAACTTGCCGTCGTAGACGATCTCGGAATAGATTTCATCGGCGAGGACGTAGATGCCGCGCTCCAGCGCAATCTGGGCCACGGTCGCCAGATCCCCGGGCGTCAGCATGCCGCCGGTGGGATTCTGCGGCGAATTGATGATGATCAGTTTGGTCTTGTCGGTGACCAGGGAGGCCAGCTCGTCGATGTCGACGCGGAAGCCGTTCTCCTCGCGCAGAACGATCGGGACCGGTTTGGCGCCGACAAAGCGGATCACCGATTCATAGATCGGGAATCCGGGATTGGGATAGATGACCTCATCGCCGGGGTCGACGAGGGCGAAGATCGTAAAGAAGATGATCGGCTTGGCGCCGGGGGTGACGACGACCCAGTCGGGGGTGACATCGACGCCGCGGGACTCGCGGACATAGCGGGCGATGGCCTCGCGCGCTTCGGGCAGTCCGGCCGAGGGGCCATAGTGGGTCATGCCGCTGCGGAGCGCATTGACGGCTTCCTCCACGATATGCCTGGGGGTGTCAAAATCGGGCTCGCCGATTTCCAGATGAATGACGCTCCGGCCGGTCCGTTCGATCTCACGGGCGCGGGCCAGAACCTCGAAGGCGCTCTCGGTGCCGAGATTCCGCAGCCGCTCCGCCATGGGTTTTGGCCGGACGGGGGTCGATACGACTGTCGCCATGATCACACACTTCCTTCGTTGGCAAGCGGCGGGTCAAAAGACACGGGCCGTCTTGCGTTTCAAGACCTTCTCGCCGGCCGCGATGATGTCGCGCGACTTCAACCCGAAGGCCGTCATCAACTCATCCGGTGTCCCCGACTGCCCGAAGCGATCATCGACGGCCACAAACTCCATGGGAACGGGGTTGCCACGGACCACCACCTCGGCAACCGCGCCGCCCAGCCCGCCGTTGATCTGGTGTTCCTCGGCGGTGACGATGGCGCCGCAGTCAGCGGCCGCCTGCCGGATGATCTCGCGGTCAATCGGCTTGATCGTGTGCAGGTTGATCACCCGCGCCTCGATGCCGCGCTTGGCGAGGGCATCGGCGGCCTCCAGGGCCTCGTAGACCATCACCCCGCAGGCGATGATGGCCAGATCGCCGCCGTCGCGCAGCGGCAGTCCTTTGCCGAAGACAAACGGTGTCTCGGGCGTGGTCACCACCGGCACATTTTCACGGCCGAAGCGGATGTACACCGGCCCCCAGAGTTCGGCGGCGGCGTGGGTGGCCTTGCGCGTCTCCTCAAAGTCGCAGGGAACGACGACTTTCATGCGCGGCAGGGCGCGCAACATCGAGATTTCTTCCATCGCCTGGTGCGTGGCGCCGTCAGGCCCGACCGAGATGCCGCCGTGGGCGCCGCCGATCTTGACGTTCAGATCGGAGTAGCAGACGGTGACGCGAATCTGGTCCATGCAACGGCAGGTGGCGAAAGCGCCGTAGGTCGACAGAAATGGAATCTTGCCGACCAGCGAGAGTCCGGCGGCGGTGTTCATGATGTTCTGCTCGGCCACACCCATCTGGATGAACCGTTCGGGGAACTCCTTCGCGAAGAAACTGACCATCGTCGATTCCGACAGGTCCCCGACCAGCACGACCACGTCGGGGTTGGCCTTTCCAAGTTCAACAAGGGCGCGGCCAAAGCCTTCGCGTGTTTTCTTCAGTTCCGGCATGTGCGAGAGTCTCCGTTGGCGTCAGTTGTTCAACAGGCGCGCGGACCATTCGGCCAACGAGGTTCCCAGTTCGGCCAGGGCCTTTTCACCTTGTTCGCGGGTCGGCGGTTTGCCGTGCCACTCGTAATTGTCGCTCATGAAACTCACGGGCCGTCCCATGACGGTGCGCGCCAGGATGACGGTGGGCTTGCCCTTAGTGGCGCGTGCCTCATCGAGGGCGGCGAGGATTTGACGGAAATCGTGGCCGTCGATTTCGATCACATGCCAGCGGAAGGCGCGGTACTTGTCGGCCAGAGGCGCCAGACCCATGATGTCCTCGACGCAGCCGTCGATCTGGATGTTGTTGTAATCGATGATGCCGCAGAGGTTGTCGAGCTGGTAATGACCGGCCGACATCACCGCCTCCCAGATCGATCCCTCCTGCTGCTCGCCGTCGGACATGAGCGCATAAACCCGGCGCGGGTGCCCATCCATACGCGAGCCGTAGGCGGCGCCGAAGGCGATCGAAAGCCCCTGCCCCAGCGAGCCGGAGGACACCTCGATGCCGGGCGAGTCCAGGTTGGAGGGGTGCCCTTGCAGATGGCCATCGAACTTGCGGAATTTCATCAGGTCCTTCAGCGGGAAGAACCCGGCTTCGGCCAATGCGCTGTAGTGGATCGGGGTCACATGCCCGAACGAGTAGAACCACATGTCGCGATCGGGCCACTTCGGGTTCTTCGGATCGAACACCAATTCGTGGAAAAACAATGCGGTGGCCACATCGGCAAACCCCAGCGGCCCGCCGGTGTGTCCCGACTTGGCTTCCACCAGCATCGTGATGATGTCGCGTCGAATCTCCAGCGCTTTGTCGGCCAATCGTTCGACGCTAAATCGGTAGGGATTTTGTCTGGTCATCGGCTCCTTCTCCGGAGATCGGGTGGAGCGAATCTCCGAAAATGTTGTCGGACTTTATGATAACATTTTTTCCCAGCAAAGTCTCGCTTCGCGGCGCAGATTCGCCCAGGAAGAACCGTTTTTGACAATGAAATCGCAATACGCGCGCTTGCGATTCCACGGCATTTGCGCCCGGGAGAAACGGCGGATTTGCGCCAGCGACATCCCGCGCTTGCGCAACCGACGGAGCCGCAATTCGTAGGGGGCGTTGACGCCGACGAGGAAATCCCAGTGAATCCGGCCAATACCCCACTCGACCAAGAGGGCGGCGTCGATGACGACGGCGCGCACGCCGCGTCGGCGACGCAGACGGGCAACCTCGCGATTCAGCTCAGCCACCAGCGCGGGATGGACGATGCGGTTCAACGTGGCGGTCTGACGCGGCCCGGCGAAGGCGCGTCGGGCCAGCAGGCCGCGATCGATCTGTCCCCCCGTGAGGATGTCGTGGCCGAAGGCGCGCGCCAGTCGATTGCGAAGTTGCGGGGAGCGGTCCACGACCCGATGTCCGATCTCATCGCCGGAGACAATGGCGCCGCCCCAGGCGGCAAAGCAAGCGGACACGGCGCTCTTGCCCGAGCCGATCGGCCCGGTGACACCGATCACCGGAATGGCGCGTTTGGGAGACCGACTCGACACACTGCGAAGGAAACGCCACGGATGCCGTGAGGGAAGCGCAAAGCGACGCGTCCGGCCTACGGCACGGTGGCACCGGGCCACATCGGATGGCGCGAGCGGTGCCGGCCTTCGGTGAGTTCCGCAATGAATCGTTGCATGGAGCAGACTTCGCCGGTCGGCGGCTGGACCATCAGACTCGCCAGCGGCATCTGGCGCGCGATGCGTCCGATCTCCTGCCCCACACCCAGATCATCCAGCGCCGAGCAGAAGGCGCCAAGCCCGATGCGCACCGGACGTCCGCGCGCGGCGAATCCCGAGACCAACACCACGGCCGGGCGGGCCCCGGACGGCAGCGAGAGCGGGACGCTGGTCCAAACCCCCAGATTGAACTGGAATCTTCCTTCACCGGCAAAGACCCATTCCTGATCGGGAATCTGCTTGTCCCCCAAGCGCACCGACAGCTGGAAGGATGGCAGCCCCGCCAGATCGAGAACGGCGGACATGGCGGCGGCCTGCGAATACGAGGACCCGGCTCGGGTCAGCGCGATGTCGTCGATGGTCGTGATGATGAGGTCATAGGACCAGAGACAGCCCCACGCCTCTCGGACCGGGTCGGCCGTGTCCTGCGGCGCGATCGGTCGTCCGGCCTGTCGCAGGTATTCGGCTTGAACGGCGGGCAGCGCCGTTGCCAGCGAGTCGGCGCCGGCGATCACCGCCAGCTTCGCCGCCCACGGGCTCAGATGATTGGCCCAGTAAAGCGTCTCTAACAGCGTCAGCGTGGCGCAGGACGGCAGCGTGTCGCCGGGGGCGCCGATCGCCGCCCAGGCGGAGTCGACCTGCGGCTGCGCGCGATCGACCGGCCCGGCGGCATGCAGAATGGCGGCGCGGGCCAGCATCGGATCGGTGAGCGCGCCCACCTGCTTGAGCCGCTCGATTCGGGCCGCGTCGGCCTCGTCGAACGATATCTTGCGCGGCGTTCCCAGCCGCGCCATGACCCGCGCCAAGGCCGAATCGGCGGAGCGATCATCCCGGTTGACCAGGGCGGAGAAGACCGCGCGACGGTTAAAGACCAAGACAGGCGCGACTGATTCCGGCTTCTTGACGGAACGGTCGGAGAATCCGGCCTCCCACAGGATCGAGTCGGATGCCAGATAGCCGCGGCCATCTCTATCAACGACGACGAATAAGTCATCACCGAAGCGCCCGGTCCGGGTCAGCTGGTTGTAGCGCAGGAGCGCGGATTCAAAGGTGGTCAATCTCTCGGCCGCCGACTTGAGCAGGACGGCAGCCGATGGAGCACGCAGATCCAGCCACTGCCGCGGTTCGTCGAGGCGCCGGGCGTCGTAGACGCTGTCGGGAGTGACCGTCATCATCCCCCAACCGAACGCGCCGCCCTTCATTTCGCGGCGGGCAATGCGCAGGTACATCTCGATGTCGCGCGCATCGCGCGAGCGGTAGGCCAGGCGGCTGCCGGGGAGGTTTTCGAGAATGCCGGAAATCAGCTCGTCCGCCTGCAGGTAGATTTCCGGATGCGGCACCGCCACGGTGCGATGGACATAGAACGCCAGACGCGCGGCGGGCAGAACCGCGGCGCTGTCGAGGCATTGGTCCCAGGCGCGCCAATGCAGATCGTCGGCCGGTGAGGCCGGCGATGCGGTCGGGAACAAGCAGAACAACAGGACCGGAACGAATAGGACCGCGCGCGTGCGCCGGCGGCGAGAGGTATCGGTCTTCATGGACAGGGCCTACTTGGCGGCGAGCCAGTTGTCGCCCATGCCGACATCCACCAGCAGGGGCACCGACAACTGGACCGCGTTCTCCATTTCGTCTTTGACCATCGCGGCGACCGCCTCGGCCTCGCCGCGGTGGGCATCAAAGACCAATTCATCGTGCACTTGCAGGGTCATGACGGTCCGTCTCATTTCCTGATACAATCGACGGTCGATGGCGATCATCGCCTTCTTGATGATATCGGCGGCAGTGCCCTGCATCGGCGTGTTGACGGCGTTACGTTCGGCGAATTCCCGGCGCTGGCGATTGGAGGAATTGATGTCGGGCAGGAAGCGACGCCGCCCGAAGAGCGTCCGCACCATGCCGTCCTGGCGCGCCTGGGCGATGGTCGCCTCGATAAAACGTTTGACCCCCGGATAGCGCTTGAAGTAGGTGTCGATGAAGGTCTTTGCCTCCCCCACCGACATATCCGATTGCTGCGACAGTCCATACGCCGAAACACCGTAAATGATGCCAAAGTTGGCGGTCTTGGCCAGGCGGCGCTGCTCGGGCGTGACCGACGACTCGGGAATCCCGAAGATTTCGGCGGCGGTGCGGGCGTGGACATCGGCGGCGTCGCGGAAGGCGGACACCAACGCGGCATCGCCGGAGAAATGCGCCATCAGCCTCAGCTCAATCTGCGAATAGTCGGCTCCGATCAGGATGTGATCGGCGTCGCGAGCGATGAAGGCCTTGCGGATCTGGCGGCCCTCTTCGGTGCGGATCGGAATGTTCTGCAGATTCGGATCGGTGGAGGAGAGTCGTCCGGTCGCCGCCACGGTCTGCTGGAACGAGGTGTGCACCCGGCCGGTGCGGGGATTTACCAACTCCAATAGCGCGTCGACATAGGTCGACTTCAGCTTGGCCAGCTGGCGGTAGTCGAGCATCAGGCGCGGCAAGGGGTGCGCGTCGGCCAGTTTTTCGAGCACGGCGACATCGGTGGCGCGCTGGGCGGTCTTGGCGGTCTTGCGCTGCGGGGCCAGTTTGAGGATGTCAAAGAGGATGTGCCCCAGTTGCGCCGGGGAATTGAGATTGAACTCCTCACCGGCGGCGTCGTAGATGCGCACCACCAGCGCCTGGATGCGTGTCTCCATCTCCGCCGACAAACGGCGCAGATAGTCGCGGTCGATGTTCACGCCCGCGAGCTCCATCCGTCCGAGGACCGGCGCCAGCGGCAGTTCAATCTCCTCGAAAAGACGGTCCACCCCCGCGGGCTTGAGTTTCGGCGCGAGAATCTCAAAGAGGCGAAAAGTGTAGTCGGCGTCTTCGGCGGAGTAGCGGGTGGCGGCGTCGACATCCACGAGACTGAAGCTCTGCTGTCGCGCGCCGGAGCCGATCAATTCGGAGATCGGCTGCATGGTGTGGCCGCAGTACTGCTCGGCGAGCGCATCGAGGCCGTGGGCGCGCGCGCCCGGGTCAAGGCAGTATGAGGCCAGCATCGGGTCGAATCCGATTCCGCCCAGCGTGATGCCATGCCGCGCGAAGACCATCGCGTCATACTTGACATTCTGCGCAATCAGCCGCGGCCTCTCTCCTTCCAAGATCGGACGGAGGATCGACAGCGTTTCGTCCAATGGCAGGTTGACCGCGGGGTCGGCGTGTCCCACCGGAACGTAGTAGGCGATGCCGCGTTCGAAGGACAGCGAGACGCCAACCAACTCGGCATCGACAATCGACAGCGAGGTGGTCTCGGTGTCGACCGCCAGCCAGTCGACGCGGGCCATGCGCTGCGCCAGCTCGCGCAGTTCGGCCACGCTGCGAATGCGATGGTACTGGCCGGGCGTGTCGGGAGCAGCCGACGCGGGCGATTCGCCTTCGGCGGCGGCGGGAGACGCGGGGGCTGTCAGGTCGGGCGCGAGCCATTTGACCAGCGATTTGAACCCCAACCCGGCAAGCAGCCGGGCGGCGGCCTTCTCGTCGAGGGTGTCGGCGCGCCACTGCTCCGGAGTCCACTCGACATCGCAGTTATCGTGCAACGTCACCAGTTTCATCGACAGACGCGCCTGGTCGGCGAATTTTTCGAGTTTTTCCTTGAGCGCCGCGCGCGGGATCTTCGGCGCGGCGGCCAGCGTCGATTCGAGATCGCCAAACTGGGAAATCAGCTCGACCGCGGTCTTCGGGCCGATGCCGGGAATGCCAGGGACGTTATCGGAGGTGTCCCCCATAAGCGCGAGGACATCGCGGACCTGGGCGGGCGGCACGCCAAACTTCTCTTTGACGCCGGCGGGATCGAGCCATTCGATCTCCGCCCCGGCCTTGCGCGGGTTGTAAATCGAGATGCGGTCGTTGACCAACTGCATCAGGTCCTTGTCGCCGGAGACAATGACAACGTCCAGATTCTCGTTCACGGCGCGCCGCGCCAGTGTGGCGATCAGGTCATCGGCTTCGTAGCCCGGTTTCTCGATCAACGCGCAGCCGAGAGCCCGGGCCACATCCTTTACCTGGGGCAGTTGGTCAACCAGTTCATCGGGCGTCGGGGGACGGGTGGCCTTGTAGGCGGCGAAGAGCTCATCGCGGAAGGTCGGCTCGGGACGGTCGAAAACGAAGAGCCAGTAGTCGGGATTCTCCTCGCGACGGATCTTCAAAAGCGAATTGGCAACGCCGTAGATGGCCGACGTGTTCTTGCCTGACTTGTCGCGCAGAGGATTGCGGATGAAGGCGAAGTAGCTACGGTAGGCCAGCGCCGTGCCGTCGATGAGGAAAATCCGTGGTCGCGCGCGCTCCGGCATGGTCAATCCGGACAGCCCCGAGGGCCCTCCGCCACTGGTGACACAGGGATTCTAACTGACCGTGCGCATACGCGCCAGCATCTCTTTGGCGTCAACGAAGCCGAAGATGATGTCCTGGACACGTCCCCCGGAGTCCATCAGGATAATGGTGGGCAGCGAATACTGCTTCAGGGCGAACCGTTGCAGGAATTCCCGTGTCTGCGGGGCATCGTTGGTTTCCAGCTGCAGTTTGACCGGCACAAACCGCGCCGCCTCGGCGGCCACCGCGTCATCGGACCAGGTGTGCTGGTCCAGTTTGCGGCAGTTGGCGCACCAAGTGGCCCAGGTGTCGATCACCACTGGCTTGCCCTCGCTTTGGGCCAGCCTGAGGGCGCCGTTCAGATCGGTCTTCCACGGGATCTTCTCGGCATGGGCGGCGCCGGCGCCCATCGGCCCGCCGGCCAGTCGGACCGGCGGCCAGATCAGGCCGGTGGAGATGAAATAGCCAAGCAGGAGGTAGATGCCGACCACGGTGCAGAGGACCCCGAAGGCCTTCTTGAGGCGGGGAAAGAAGCCCGATTCGGCGGTCAGACGGTCGAAACCGCCGCCAAAGACCCCGGCGCCGATAAACAGCAGACCGGTCAGCAACGCGAGCAGCTCGGTCGAGACCAGGGTCCGCAGGAAATACAAGGCCATCAACAGTAGAACGAATCCGAAGAAGCGCTTGACCGATTCCATCCAGACCCCCGCCTTGGGCAGCGCCTGGATCGCCGAGGAGAATGTCCCGATCAGGACGAACAGAGTGCCCAGCCCCAGCGCGAAGGTGAACAGGATCGCAAAGCCCATGAAGGCCGAGCCGCTGGTGGCGACATAGAGCATGATGCCGGCGACAAACGGTCCCACACAGGGAGAGACCACCAGCGCGGCGATGGCGCCGAGCACAATCACCCCGCCGACTCCCTGTCCCCCGCCCTTGGCCGCCAGTTTGTTGCGCATCCCCTCGGGAACCTGCAACTCGTAGAGTCCGAACATCGACAACGCGAAGATGACGAAGATCGCCACGATGACGGCCACCACCACCGGGTGCGCCAGCCAGGCGCCGAAGACGCCGCCGACGGTGGCGACGATCACGCCCATGATCCCATAGATCAGGGCCATGGTCAGGACATAGATGACCGAGAGGAAGAAGCCACGTCCCGGCCCGCGCGCCTGTCCGGCGAAGATCGACACGGTGATCGGGATCATCGGATAGGTACAGGGGGAAAAGGACAACAGGAATCCGGTGCCAAAGGCCAGGCCGAAGGCGAGGATGTATCCCCAGAAGCCGTGCTTTTCGACCAAGACCTCAAGTTCGGATTTCTCCTGAACCGAAGACAGATCCGGTGCGACACTGGGCGCCGGCGTCGCGCCGGTCGTGGTCGCTACGGCGCCAAACAGCTCTGAGTGCTTGAGCTCGCTGGTGCCAGCGCCGACATTGACCCGCCAGGTCAACGACGCCTTGTCGGGAGCGATGCAGGAGTTGTCATCGCAGCCCTGATAGTGCAGAACTCCGGTAATGGTCGCCGGACCCGATCCGGCGCCGGCACGCACGGGGACAAGAATTACGTCGCCGGATTCATAGACCGACATCGTGTCGCCGATCAGCAGGACATCATGGCCGTCGGGATAGATGATCGACCCGCCCAGGGCGAAACCGGATGGAAAAGTCATCTCCAACCGGGTGGGAATGAGGAAATCCTGACGGGGGTGGGCGGAGTTGACATGCCAGCCCGGGGCCAGCTCGAGGCGGACCGCGAGCCAAACAGTCCCCCCGGCGGCCACGGTGTCATTCGACACATACGTGGCGGTCGTCAGAATCGATCCGGACTCGGCGCCAAAGGGGCTATTCTCCGGCAAGCCGAGGCCGGCCACCGCCGGAGCGACCATCCCGAGGAGGATCAGGGCGCAGAACAGCGCGGTGCGTTGACGAGTCGTCAGAGGTTGGGGCATGGCGATGGTTTTCCCGTTTCCGGTATGTGTCACATACCCCGCAATCCGGCGGGAAGTTCCTGCCAATCAAGGGCCTCCGCCGACGGGTGACAGCGGTAGGGTGCAGCGACGGAGACGGTGATGCAACCCTTTTATCGGGGGGATTATGGGCGCGGCTCGGTCGACAGACGGCGCGAGGCGCGCTCGAGGGTCGCGCGCTCCTCATCGGTCAGTCCCTCGTAGCCGACCTGATTGATGCGATCGAGGATGCGGTCGACCTCTTCCATCAGTTCGCGGTGTTCATCCCAGCGCTGACGAAGGGCGCGTCCCTTCTGGCGCGCGCGCCATTGGCCGATCCAGGCCATCGGAGCGGGAAAGCGCAGGCGCTGGCCGGCGAACCTCAGATAGAAGAAACCGATCACCAGACCGCCGAGATGGGTGAGATGCGCGACCCCATCGCCGGGACTGGAGAGCGAGGCCAACAGTTCGATCGCCCCGAAGAGGATCACGAAATACTTGGCCTTGATCGGCACCAGGAACCAGAGGAAAATGTAACGGTTGGGGAAGGTCATCCCGAAGGCGAGCAGGATGCCGTAGATGGCGCCGGAGGCGCCGATGGTAAAGGTGTGCTTGCCCCACAGCGCCAGCAACGTCACCAGTCCCGCGCCGATGCCGCAAATGAAGTAGTAGCGGAGAAAGCCGCGCGCGCCCCAGAGATTCTCGAGGTCGCGTCCGAACATCCACAGCGCCAGCATATTGAAAAGCAGGTGCAGGAGATTGCCATGGAGGAACATATAGGTGACCAACTGCCAGACCGCCCCGTTGGCCACCATGGCCGGCGACAGTCCGCCATAGCCGACCAGGTTGAATCCGGCAGCCACCTGCAACAGGACCTGGGCGACATAGAACACACCATTGGCGATCAGGAGGACTTTGATCGTCGGCGGCAGCGCGCTCTGCGGTGCGGCGCCTTCCTCATCCCACTGTGGCGGTGTGTATGGTCGCATGGTCCGTCTTGCCTGTTATCGGCTCAAAACGCCGCGGCTTGCGGCGCCATGAATGGTACGCGGCTTTTGGCGATCTGTTCGGTCATCTTCTCGCGTCTCGGCGCGGCAACAGCAACGGCGGCCGGAGAAGTTCCGGCCGCCGCGGATTGTCGGTGTCGGATGCGCGAAACGATCAACTGAGAATCGTCTCAATCTTGTTCACCAGACTCTGCTTGGGCACCGCGCCGATCACCTGATCGACCTGTTTACCGCCCTTAAAAAACAGCAAGCTGGGAATGCTCATGATCCGGTACTGGGCGGCGATGTCGCTGTTTTTGTCGACATCGACCTTGGCGACTTTCAGCCGGCCTTCATAATCGGCGGCCAGTTCGGCCACGACCGGGGCGATCATCTTGCACGGGCCGCACCATTCGGCCCAGAAATCGACCAGAACGGGAACCTTGGAGTCGAGCACTTCGGACTTGAATGTGGCGTCGGTGACTTCTACCGGGTGTGTCGTCTGCATCATGTCTCCTTCTTCATTCTACGCACCGGGCGAGATTACAGGCGGCGTCGTGCCCAGTCAACCATTCTTTGACGTCGCACGGACTCCTAACAAGAAGATCGTCCAAACGTTCCCCGATCCGGAGTCAAATGCGCCGGAACGTGTCAAAATGGTGCGCCCCGATCCTGAGATGCCGCAAGGAGTTGCCGACGCGTGATCGGCCGGGATTGCGTGGTCCGTCCCGTGGGCTTCGCCACCAGGCGCGAGGGAATCACCGCGCCGACCAGATAGTGTGACCCGGTGACCAGAACGGCGCCGGACGCGCCGGCCAACGAACGCGCGCGACGCAGGGCATCGGACGGCGACGGTCGCCACTCGGCGGGCCGTGCTGATCCGGCGGCGCGTGACAGCAGTTCTTCCCGCGCGATGTACGGTGAATCCGGCATCGGAGTGAAGACCCAGCGCCCGACGATCGGCGCCAGCGCCTCCAGCATCTCGGCGTGATCTTTGTCGGGACGGGTGTTGAACACACAGACACAGCGGCGTTGGCCGAACATCCGCCGCCAGGTATCCGCGACGGTGCGGATGCCGTCGGGATTGTGCGCGGCATCATAGACGACGGTCGGCCGACCGCGGTCAATCTGAAACCGCGCCGGCCAAGCGACCTGCTCGATGCCTGCACGGACCGCCCGGGCGGGGATGTCCAGCCCATGCGTCCGCAATACCGCGATGGAGGCCAGCGCGGTGGACAAATTCGTGCACTGATGGGTCCCATGCAGAGGGACGCGCCAGGATTCGTGTGCCGGCGGCAGGCAACCGGAGGCTATTCGATCGGCGAGGATTTCCGCCGCCGTCCAGAGAGGCGCCGCGCGTGCGTCGGCGATCTCCCGGATGCGGGTGCCCGCGGCCGCCACCAGCGGACCAATGACGACCGGGACCCCCTCCTTGATGATGCCGGCCTTTTCGAAGGCGATTGCCTCAGGCGTGTAGCCGAGGACATGTTCATGATCGCGCGCGATGCGGGTAATGACGGCAAGTGCCGGCTGGATGACGTTGGTCGCATCGAAACGCCCGCCGAGGCCGACTTCAATCACGCCGATGTCGATTCCCGCCCGCGCAAAAGCCCAGAATCCCAGGGCGGTGGACACCTCGAAGTAGGAGTAACGTTTCTCAACGATCCGCGCCCAGTGCTCGCCGACAAACTCGGCCACCCAGGACATCGGCACGGGGCGGCCACTGATGTGGATCCGCTCGCGAAAGTCGCGCAGATGGGGCGACGTGTAGCGCCCGACCCGATACCCGGCGGCGCGCAGAATGGAATCGAGAAAGGCGCTGGTGGACCCTTTGCCGTTGGTGCCGGCGATGTGGACGGAGACAAACCGGTCCTGCGGATTGCCGAGCGTGGCGCAGAACTCGCGGATATTGTCCAGCCCGAGCTTGATGCCCCAGTGTTCGAGGGCATAGAGCCGGCGCCGGGCCTCGGAGTAGGAGAGCGCGGGGCGGGACATGGCGCTTCTTCGGTTCAGCGCAATGGAGCGTTGTCGCCCGTCGACTCGGCCGGCGGTTGCGGGATGGTCATGCCGGTCTTCTCGGCGACGCCGGAGCCCGGACCGCAGAAGAAGGTCAACAGCGAATCCACGGTGGATCGCAGGTCGCGGCGCTTGACGATCTTGTCGAGGAACCCGTGCTCCAGGAAAAACTCGGAGCTCTGGAATCCTTCGGGCAGTTCCTGGCGGATCGTGTCGCGGATCACCCGCGGCCCGGCGAATCCCAATTGGGCGCGCGGCTCGGCGATGATCACATCGCCCAGCGAGGCATACGAGGCCATCACGCCGGCGGTGGTCGGGTTGGTAAGGATCGTAATGTAAGGAATCTTGGCTTCGTGCAATTCGGCCAGCAGGAAGCTGGTCTTGGCCATCTGGAACAGCGAGAGAATGCCCTCCTGCATGCGGGCGCCGCCGGAGCAACAGACCAGCACGAGCGGGATGCGCCGCACCAGCGCGCGTTCGATGGCGCGCGCGGTCTTCTCCCCGACCACCGATCCCATGCTGCCGCCGATGAAGGCGAATTCCATGACGCCGAACGAGACGGTGCGTCCGCCGATCTTGCCGATGCCGCAGACCATGGCGTCGGCCAGGCCCGTCTTTTTTTGCGAATCGGCGATCCGGTCGGGATAGCGTTTCTTGTCGCGGAACTTCAGCGGATCGCGCGAAACCAGCCCGCGGTCGTACTCCTCCAACACGCCGTCGTCGAGCAGAAGACGGATGTAGTCGGAATGCCGGATGCGAAAGTGGTAATCGCAGGAGGGACAGACCCAGTAGAGGCGCTCCAGTTCGCGGGCGTAGATGATTTCGCCGCAACCGCCGCACTTGGTCCAGAGGCCATCGGGGATTTCGCGTTTGTCTTTGGCGGTCAGACCGGCTTTGGCCTTACGGAACCATTCCATGATCCGGCTCCTCCCCCGCCGGGAGTTTGTCGTCCCGGTCCAGGCGGCGGAACAACACCAGCGCGTCATCGACGGGACGTCGATAGTAGTTCTTCCGCCGCCCAATCATACGATACCCGAAGCGTTGATACAAGCCCAACGCCGGGGCGTTCTGCGAGCGCACATCCAACACTGCGCAGAGCGCGCCGCGGTCCTTCGCCCGTTGTTCGACCGCACGCAAAAGCAGCGCGCCCCACCCGCGCCGTCGCGCCGCGGGCGCGACGGCGATGTTCTGCACCTGCAGTTCATCGAGCACCACCTGGCCGAGGACATATCCGACCAGGTGTCCCTCGGGCGCGATCAGAACCAGATTGATGCGGTTGGCGACGGTCAGGATTTCGTGGAAGGCGCTGCGCGGCCAGGGATCGCTGAAGATCTCACGTTCGAGCGCGGCGACCGCGTCGATGTCATCGGCGGTCATGTCGCGGATTGTGCCGGCGTCGCTCACGGCTGATGCAATTTCCGGAAATCCGGCGGCAGGCCGTATTCCAACGGCGACTGCGCCAACGACAGGCGATGCCCCGTCCGGAGATCCGCCTCGCCCCAGAGCGCGAGGATGTCGCCGCCGACAAAGGCGTCGGCATCAGCGGCGATGACGGTTTGCGGTCCGATGTAGGCCTGCCAGCGTTCGCGATAGCCGATTACGCCGGGGCCGGTCAACACGCGCGGCGGGTGCGCGGCGACGGAACCATCGGAAAGGTCCACCGGACGCGGCGTGTGAGTCGGATCATCCAAATGATAGAGAAGAAAGACGTTGCCGCGATAATGCACGGCGCACCAGCAATGGTGCGTGTCGGGGGCGGCGCGGCGCGCTTGCGCTTGCGCCACCGTCCACCCGGTCACGGGAATTTGTTGCGCCTGCGCCCAGCCGGCGGCGGTGGCCCAGGCGATGCGAATGGCGGTGAGCGAACCGGGACCGGTGACCAGCGCGAGCCCCTCGACATCGCCGCGCTGCCAGTCGCATTGCGACAGCGCCGCCTCGATTTCGCGTTCCAGCAGATTGCCCCGGCCGCGGGTCGCCGGGCAGTCACGCCGCAGCACGGCGCGGCCATCGGCGGCAATGCCGACGGTGAGCACCGGACCGGAGGTATCGAAGGCAAGCACGCGCATGGGGATCAGCCGAACGGCACAATCGCGATCTCGCGGCGATCGCCTCCGCCCATCTCGAGGCGAATCTGCCAGCCGCTCGGCGGCCAGACGTCGCGGGCCCGTTCGCCCCACTCGACCAGACAGAGGCCATCGGAGTCGAAGTAGGCGCGCAAGCCGGCGAATTCGAGTTCATCGATGGAGCTGAGCCGGTAGAGGTCCATGTGGTAGATGGGCAGACGTCCCTGGTGCACCGCCATCAATGTGTACGTCGGCGATGGCATCGGTGCGTCGACGCCGAAGACGCGTCCGATGGCCCGAGCCATCACCGATTTGCCGGCGCCCAGCGGACCGCTGAGGGCGACGAAATCGCCGGGGCCCAGACGCGCGGCGAAGGTGGCGGCGACGCGCTCGGTCTCTTCGACGCTGTCGCAAACCACATAGCGCTCGTAACGGACATCGGCGGCAGGCATCGCGCGGCTCACTTCGGACGCAGGGTGACGATCGGCAGGACGGTCTCGGCCAGCGAGATGCCGCCGTGCTGGAAGGTGTTGGCGAACTTGCGCTGGAACTCGTTGAAATTGGTCGGATAGACGAAGAAGAAGTCCTCCTTGGCCAGCAGATAACTTGTGCTCATGGTGAAGCGCGGCAGCCGCCAGGCCTTGGGATCGGGGATGACCACCGCCTCGCGCGGGTCGGCGTTCAGATTGTCGCCGAATTTGTAGCGCAGCGACGGCGAGGTGTCGCGGCGGCCATGCGCGACCGCGCCGCGCATCCCGAGGATGCTGCCGTGGTCGGTGGTGATGACGCAGACGGCGTTCGGATCGCGCGCGATCTTGCGCAGGACCTTCGACCAGGAGGAATTGACAAACCAGGTCTTCATCAGCCCGCGGAAAGCGGCCTCGTCGACGGCCAGCTCATGCAGGATCTCGTCCTCGGAGCGGCCGTGGGAGACATGGTCGATGAAGTTGTAGACCACGGACAGAAGCGGCGTGGTCTTGTAACTGGAAAACTTGCGCGCCAGGTTGTCGCCCTCGGCGAAGTCGAGGACCTTGATGTACTTGGCCTCGCTGGGCAGGCGGATGCCGAGCCGGGCCAGTTGCTGGTCGAGCAGTTGGCGCTCGAGCCGGTTGCGCGAGAACTCATCCTTGTCGCCAATCTGCCAGAGTTCGGGATAGAGCCGCTGAATCTCATCGGCAAACAGCCCGGAGAAGATCGCGTTGCGGGAGAAGGGCGTCGCCGACGGGAGGATGGAAAAGTAATGTTCGCGCTCGATCTGAAATGATTCGGCCAGTTCGGGCTCGATGTTGATCCAGTGGTCCAGCCGCATGCAATCGATGACGAAGAAGTAAACCTTTTTGCCCTCGCGCAGGTGCGGCGCCAGCCAGCGGGGCACGATGTCGATGGACAGCGGCGGACGGTCGCGGGATTCCAGATCGGCCAGCCAGCGCGGGTATTCGCGTTCCATCCACTTGCCGAAATCGGCGTTCAGTTCGCGCTTGTGCTCGCGGTGAGTCTCATCGAGCCCCAATGCCGGGAAACGGTCGAGCTCGATGTCCCAGCGCGACATGACATGGTGCGCGTCGAGCCACTGCGACCAATGCGACGAGCGCGAAATCTCTTCCTGCAGACGGCGGAAGTCGTCGACGTACTGCTTGGCCAGATGCTCCGACTGAATCTTGCGCCGCTCGAGGTGTTTTTTCACCACCAGGAGGACCTGTGAGGGATTGACCGGTTTGGTGAGGTAATCGTCGATCTTCTTGCCGATCGCCTCGTCCATGATCCGGTCTTCCTCGCTTTTGGTGACCATGACCACCGGGAGGTTGGGATCCAGCGTCTTGAGTTCGACCAGGGTGCTCAGGCCGTCGCGTCCGGGCATCTGCTCATCGAGCAGCACCAGATCGAAGCGGCGGTCACGGACCTGATCGAGCGCATCATCGCCGGAGTGGACGCCGGTGACCTCGTAGCCGCGCTCCTGCAAAAGCAGGAAGTGGGGTTTGAGCAGATCGATCTCGTCGTCGACCCAGAGGATTTGTTTGGCGGCTGGCGGCATCAGTCTCCCCGTGGCAAGAGTACGTGGTCGCTCCCCTATCCCTTTGCGTCCGGCAGGTGCACGACAAAGCGGGTGACGACGTTGGGGATGGAGGTTTCCAGATACAGGTCGCCGTCGTGGTACTCCATGACGATGCGACGGGCGAGCGTCAGCCCGAGTCCCCAGCCGCGCTTTTTGGTGGTGAAACCGGCGTTGAAAATCTTGCGCGCCTGCGCCGGAGTAATCCCGTGACCGTTGTCGCTGACGGCGATTTTAACTCCGCCTTCGGGGTGTGGGGCCACGGCGATGTCCACCCGACCGGTGCGGGGATCAACCGAATCGAGGGCGTTTTTGATCAGATTCTCCAGCACCCAGGCGATCAATTCAGCATTGATCGGGACTTCCGGCGCGGGCTGATACTCTTCGACCAAAGACACACCGCGCCCGCTGTGCGGCAGACGGGTGCGGAAATAAGCCACAACCTCGCGCACCACCGCCTCCACCGGCTGCCGCTTGCGATCGGGTTCCGAACCGATCTGGCTGAAGCGCTGGGCGACGCGGTTGAGACGGACGATGTCATTGCGCATGTACTGCAGCGTCTCATCCACCTTGGCCCGATCGACCGGAGTGGACTGATCGGGCGCGTACAAGCCGTCGAGCCGCTCTAACCAGCCCATCAGCGACATGAGCGGGGTGCCGAGCTGGTGCGCGGTTTCTTTGGCCATCCCCACCCAGATATAACGCTGCTCGGCGCGCTTGATGTTCCGGAAGCCGATGTAGGCGATGAGCAGAAACAGGACCATCACGGCCACGCCGATGTAGGGCAACCGCTCGACCTGCTCGACCAGATCGATGTTGCCGTAGTGCAGATTGTAAAGCAGATGTCCCTCGTAGCGGATCGGCACCGGCGGGTACTCGTCGGCCATCCGCCGCATCAGCCGGATGACACGGTCACGCGCGGCACGCGAGGTGTCATCGTCGGCCACTGCGGGCAGACTGCGCCAATAGAGCGGCTGGCTGTCGGGGGAGGCGACAACGATCGGGAAATCACCGCGGCTGATGATCTGGTCGAACAGGTAGGCGATTTCGGCCGGATCGGAGGTCTCCGCGGCGCGTTTCCAGTGCCCGGCGTAGGCGTTGGCCAGCCGCGCCTCGGAGGCCTTCAGCTTGCCGACCATGGTTTGGGTGCTATAGATCAGGATGGCCGCGATCGCCGCCAGTCCCAGGATCATCAGACCCTTGAACGCCAGCGGGAGGCCGGAATATCCGGCCCGGTCATGGATCAGTCGCCACAGACGGCGTTTCATGCAAGCCGGTGCCTCCGAGCCGGACGGTCATCCGATCTCGGTTCTGCCCCCCATGTACGGAACCAGCGCCTCGGGAATACGGATCGTGCCCTTCTCGGTCTGCCGGTTTTCGAGGATGGCGATCATCGTGCGCGGCAGCGCCAGCGCCGAACCGTTGAGCGTGTGCGGGAAGTACGGTTTGCCGCCGGCGGCGGGACGTACGCGCAGGTCCATGCGCCGCGCCTGAAAGTCCTCAAAGTTCGAGCAGGAGGAGACCTCCAGCCAGGCGTCGATCCCGGCGCTGTAGGCCTCCAGGTCATAGCACTTGGCGGCGGCGAAGGAGATATCGCCGGAGGCCAAGAGTTTCACCCGGTAGGGAATTTCCAGCGCCTGCAGGATGGCCTCGGCATCGGCGGTCAGCAACTCCAGCTCGTCGTAGGAGGTATCCGGTTCGACCACCTTGACCAGCTCGACTTTGTCGAACTGGTGCACGCGGATCATGCCGCGGGTGTCTTTGCCGGCGGCGCCGGCCTCGCGGCGGAAGCAGGGGGTGTAGGCGCACCAGCGCCGCGGCAGCGTGCCGGGCGGCAGGATGGCGCCCGCTTCCAGATTGGTCAACGGCACCTCGGCGGTCGGAATCAGCCAGAGATCATCGGATTCAATGCGGTACATATCGTCGGCCAGTTTCGGCAGCTGGCCAGTCCCCTGCATGGTCTTTGAGTTGACCAGATACGGCAGGCGGTGCTCGATGTAGCCGTGCGCGATGTGGCGGTCGAGCATGAAGTTGATCAGGGCGCGCTGGAGACGGGCGCCGTCGCCGCGCAGGACAAAAAATCCGGACCCGGAGACCGATGCGCCGGCCTCGCCGTCGTAGATACCCAGCTTCTGGCCGATTTCCCAATGCGGCAGGGGTTTGAAACCCAGCGAAGGCGGCTGGCCCCAGGAACGCACCACCTGGTTTTTCGACTCATCGCCGATGGGAGTGGTGGCATGCGGGATGTTCGGGATGCGCAGTTGGATCTGGCGCTGCTTTTCCTCGACCTCGCGCAGCTCGGCATCAAGCGCCTGCGCCTTGTCGGAGATGGCTTTGCCCTGGGCCATCGCCGCGGCGGCGTCCTGCCCCGACTTCTTGGCGGCGGCGATCTGCTGCGAAATCACGTTGCGTTCATGCTTGAGCGCTTCGACTTCGGCGATGATGGCGCGCCGGCGGGCGTCACAGGCCAGAAATTCGTCGACCAAAGCGGCCGGCGTGTTTTTGGCGAGCACCGCCTCGCGGACACGGTCGGGATTGTCACGGATGAACTTAAGATCCAGCATGCCTCTCCACCGTCCTGGGTGTCGTACGGTCTTGGGAATGTAAGCGGGAAAACCGGCCGGTCAAGCCGAGTCCGCGCCCGGTGAGAATCAGGACAACGGACCGTAACTTTCGATTGCCGGCGCTTCCTGGCGCACCAAGGGGCGGTAGACGGACACCGGCTGGTACCCCGGCACGATCTGCAACAACATCTGCAGTGTCTTTTCGCGGTCACCGCCACGGGCGACGGCCAGAAGTTCGGTCACCAGGGATTCGAAATCCGGGGCGGCATCGTCGATCGCATCGATGACCCAGATCTTGTTGTGTCCGGAAGGTTTCGGAACCACGCCGGGATCGTAGAGATCCTCGGAGAGTTTTTCTCCCGGCCGCAGTCCGATGATCTTAATGGCGATGTCGATTTCGGGACGCAGTCCGGACAAAAGGATCAGATCGCGGGCCAAGTCGTAAATGCGCACCGGATCGCCCATGTCCAGCGCCAGCAGTTGGCCGTTTTCGCCGATGGTGGCGGCATGCAAAACCAGCGATGCCGCCTCGCCGGCGGTCATGAAATAGCGGATGACGTTGGGATCGGTGACGGTCACCGGTCCGCCGGAACGAATCTGGCGCTCGAACAACGGCACCACCGATCCATCGGAGCCGAGCACATTGCCGAATCGCACGGAGACAAACCGGGTCAGCCCTTCGGAGGCGCGGCGCAGCGCCAGCAATTCGGCGACGCGTTTGGTCGCGCCCATCACGCTGCACGGACGCACCGCCTTGTCGGTTGAGATGTTGACGAAAGTCTCCACCCCGCGCTCAAGCGCCCAATCCATCAGGAAGCGCGAGCCGCCGACGTTGTTGAGCACCGCGGCGTCGGGATACTCCTCGGCCAGCGGCACCTGCTTGTAGGCGGCGGCGTGGAAGATGACGTCGGGGGGACGATGCCCGAAGAGGCGGTGGAAGCGCGGTCGGTCGGTGATGTCGACCAGGGCGCCTTCCACGCGGGCGCGTTTGGGCAGACGCGAGACTTCATCGAGCAGATCGTGGAGGGCGTTTTCGGCCCGGTCGACGAGGATCACTTCCCGCGGCGCGAAGCGGAGGATGCGTCGCACCAGCTCAGAGCCGATCGACCCGGCGCCGCCGGTAACCATCACCGAGCGGCCCTGCAGCCACTCGGCCACCTGCACCGGGGCGGTGTCGATCGGGGCGCGGCGCAGGATGTCCTCCACCTTGACGGCGCGCATTTGACGGACGCTGGCGTGGCCCTCGATCATCTCGCGCAAGGAGGGCGCGGTGCGGAAGGGCACGCCGGTCTGACTGCAGGCGGCGACAATCCGTCGCATCTGGTCGCCGGTTGCCGAGGGAATGGCAATCAGGACTTCGGCCACATTGTACTTCTTGATGGCGGCGTCGAGCTGGTCGAGATCGCCGAGCACGGGCAGGCCATGCAGACGCGAGCCATGCTTGCGGGAATCGCTGTCGAGGAAGGCGACGGGGACCATCGGTCCGCTGGGATCCTTGCCGAACTCACGCACCAGCATTTCGCCCGCGTCGCCGGCGCCGATGATCAGGATGCGACGTCCGCGGCGGAGAAAGCGGGGCGTGGCTTCACGCAGCGCGCGCAGGGCAAAGCGCGAGCCGCCGAGAAAGCAGACCATCAGGAACCAGTCGATGATCAGAACCGATCGCGGATAGCCCGGCACGCCGAAGAAGAAAAACGGCAGCACCAGAAGCGTGGTGCCCACCGATACGGCCTTGAGAATGGAGACCAGGTCATTGATCGACGCGTAACGCCAGACCCCGGAATACAGCCGGAAATAGGTGAACGACGAGAGCCGCACCAGGAAGACCAGCGGCAGCGTGTTCCAGAACGCGGCGACGGCATCCGCGGGAATCGAGCCGTCGAACCGCAGCCAGAACGCCAGGTAGTACGACGACGCCACGGCGAGCGCATCGGCGGCGAAGATCGCCATGCGGCGGCGATTGATCCCCCCCACCTCCACGGCGCCATTGGACGTCGCGGTCAGAGCCGGCAGCAGTCGAAACCCGCCGACAAAGAGCATCAACGCCGCCCAATATCCCACCAACGACGTGCGATCGGTCAGCGGACGCGCAGGATCAAAGGTGACGATGGCGAGGATCAGCGTGCCAAAGGTGACCGCAAAGGTGACTCGGCTCAGTTCGGCGGTGCGGGTGGGGAATCCACCTTCGCGGTACATGCCGAAGGCAATGAAGATCGCAAGCCAGCCGGCGGTGATCCACCAGGCCGGACCCAGATACTCCGTCGGAGTGATCAGCGAGTCGGCGCCGGAGGAATCCAGACGGAACCGCAGCCAGAACACCACGGCAAACGCCCCCTGCAGGGCGATGAAGTCCCAGACAATCCACCGCCAGCGGGAAACGTATCGTGCCATGAATTGAGCTGCCTGCCGCGCCAAGTTCCGCCCCCAGGATGATGATAGTCAATTGGATAGATTAAGGCCACTGCAAATCGGGCTCCCGGGATCCTGTCGGGCTTCGGACCGGGCGCGACCCGGACAGGATTCCGACCTCACATACAACGGACGACCAAGCATACAGGACTCCCCCAGAGGATTATCGGGAGACTGATCCCCTGACTGGAATGGTGCGCGGGACTGCGCACGACGCAGGACTAAGTCTTGCGAAGGGCTTCACGCAGAATCTGCGTCAGCGCGACCTGGCGGCGGGCGGTCGAAAAGCGTTCGACAATATGGCGGCGCACGTCCTCGCGCAGACTCTCAGGCGCTTGGAGCGCCGCGGCGACCGCTTGCACTCCCGTTTCGAGCTCCGGGGGATTGACGATGATCGCGTGCGGTCCACCCACTTCGGGAAGGGCGGCCGCCTTGGAGATCACCGGTATGCACCCACAGGCCATTGCTTCGGCCAGGGCGAGTGAAAAGCTCTCATAGCGGGACAGTTGACAGTAGACCGAGGCGCACTGATAGGCGCGGACCAACTGGTCGCCGCGCAAGGCGTCTCTCCAGATCAGGTTGGGCGGAAGATCCCGTACAAAGTTCCTGGCGGTCCCATCCAAGGCGGGGCCGATAAGGGTGAACCGGGTCTGCGGCATGCGGGCGGCAATCGCCGCATAGAGGTCGAGTCGTTTCACTTTGATGGTGGTCGCAGAAATCATCGCCACACACAAGACACCTTCGCGACCGCAACTGGCATCGGGCGCAAATGTGCTCGTATCGACGGCGTTGTGGACCAGCCGGATTCGCTCGGCCAATTCCGGCACACGCGCCAGCGTGTCGGCACGGCTGTGGCCGGATACCGTCACAATGGCGCGACAGCGACGCAGCATCCAGCGCAGAATTTTCTCCTTCAATGATCCCGGACGGATCCCGTGCCCGGTGTCGGCGTCCCAGGCGACTTCGAAACCGCCAATGATACCGACGATCGGTCGGCCAAGGAAGCCGGCGACCATGACCGCGGGGAGCGCATGACGTCCCATAAACCAGATCAAGACAATATCGGCTTGTGAGACCACGCTGCGAAGATGCCTCAATGACCAAAACCCGCGCGCCGGAGCGAATTCGACCTCAAACTCGTCGCTGAGGAGCGACCGATCCTGCGCGATGAAAGTCACGGAATCGTCGGGCGCCACCAGTGCGACACGGGGGCGGCGGGGGGATGACTGGTCCGTGACGGCCATTAGTCCGCATTCTCCCACAGTCGCCGCAGCGGCGGCATGACCCTGTCAGCGACGATGTGGTCCCACGTGTGCAGTTGCGCCCACTGCTGAGCGCGCCGACGAAATTCCGGCGTGCGGCGGGACAGGGCCAACACAATGGCGGCGGTAAACGATGACGGCTCATTCTCGCCGATTGCCACAAGGTCGGGTAGCGCGGTCAATTCAGGCAATGGTGTCGCGGCCACCGGTAGCCCGGCCGACAGGTACTCGGCCAGCTTCAGCGGGCGCATGCCTTCCGTGAACGCCGTCACGCGGTGCGGTATCAGCCCGACATCGAGTTTGCGCAAAATCGCCGGAAGCGCATCGAAGGGACGCGCCCCGAGAAAGTGCGCGTTGGGCAACCGCCGGAGCCGCGCTGCGTCGGCGCCGCTTGTGACCGGACCAATCATGACCAAGTGCCATTCCGGGTTGTCGCGAAAGACCTCGCACAGGAGTTCTGTATCGATCGGACGGCGAAACACGCCCACGTAGCCGATGCGCGGATGCGGGATTCGGTCAGCGGGATCGGGCACGTCCGCCGGCTCGTTCAGGAAGGAGTCAGGGATGCCATTGGGCACAACATGGATCGAGCGGGCATGGGGCGCGCGCCGTTCACACAACGCCGCCGTGGTGACCAGGGAGAGGTCGGCCGCGGCGAGCGTGCGCAAGTCACACTCCCACATCCAGGGCAGGAACTCACCGTCCGGCGTGTGCGCATACTCATCGTAGCATTCATACACCAGCGCCCGTCCCGCAAGCGACCGCGTGACCCACAACTGAACCGGGTGGTATATCCAATGAATCACACGGGCGCCGGCGAGACCCAGACGGCGCAGATGATGACGCAGCTGCCTTCCGAGAAGCCAGGCGTTCAGACTGGACAGTCCCGGCAATCGGTAGAGGATGTGATCATGGAATGGTATTCTTGTCTGGATCACATGCAGCTTGCCGTCTTCGTCTCGGAGGCCGGAGCGCCAAACGTGACGGACGAAGCGTCGCGGATGCCGCCACCAGCCCACATCCAGAGTGATCGGGCGGTCGACCACCAGGAGCGCGACGCCATCCGGCAAAGCCCGGGCCAGCGCCAGCAGCATGGGCCGGCGGTGGAATGTCTGCCACTGTCCGGACAAGTGGACGAGGATCACGGTGTGGGTGGGCACTGGCATCAGTTCACCACTAAGACGAACGGCCTTTGGAGGGCCACCCCGCCAGCAGATCGGACAGCGGCGCAATGCGCCAGCGGCCGGTGGCCATAAGCGGCAGAAGAACACCGCAGAGCACGCCGATTGCCGCCAACACCAGCCGAAGCATGCTCACCTCAGGGCTCAAGAGCCGTCCGATCAGACCCGCCGCGACAGCCGGCACACCGGTCAGCAGGATTAGCCGCAGTGTCAACAACAGCCAGTGCCCGGCCAGGTCGGCGATCAACGTTCGTTGGGCAATGGCGATCATGACGCCGGTGCTTACTTGCGCGGCCACGGTCGCCAACGCCAGCCCGACGATCCCCAACGGCCCGACCCAGAAGGCGGCAGCGATCCATTTGATCACGAGCACCACCAGCGCGGTCAACAGCAGGATCTGCCATTGACGCGCGGCATACAACAGCCGCGACCAGACGGCCGCCAACGTCGCGGGCAAGATCCCGCCTGCGATACCGGCGAGCGCGCCGGAGGTCAGATCGCGGGCGCGGTCGCCGAAGGCGCCGCGTTGGAAAAGGACCGCGGTTACCTCCCCGCTGAAAACCGCCAACCAAATCGTGAGTGGAACGACCATGATCAGCGACCACGAAGTGGCGCGGTCGAGGATGGAGCGTGTTCGCGCGGCGTCTCCTGCGGCCATTGCCTCGCTGAGAAAAGGAAAGATCGCCGTGGAGAGCGCGACACCGATGATGGCCGAGGGGAACGTGGCCACAAGCGAAGCGTAATTGAGCGCCGCGAGCGCGCCGGGATCGAGGTAGGAACCGTAGTGGCGGTCGATGACACCGTAGAGCTGCGCCAGCGAATCGGTGAGGATGACGACGCCGATCCAGACCCAGACCGCGGCCGCCGGGACCACGGCGGGTGTCGTCTCCGTCGCGGCGACGGGTTGGCGCGACCGCGCGAAGAGGATCGCCGCATTCCAGAGAGCGGAAACCGCCGAGCCAAGCACAAAGCCCCACATCATTCCCATCGCGCCGGACTGCGGCCAACCGATGACCGCGACGATCACCCCGATCCCCTGCCAAGCCGATGAGAAATTCGGCCAACCGAAGACTTTCCGGGCCAACAAGCGCCCGCGCAGCAGGGCTTCGATGACGCAGAACACGACGGCGACGGACCCGATTTGCAGCAGATCGGCGGTTCTCCGCTGATCGGTCGGAGAAAACCCGCTCACCAGCAACGTGGAAAGCGGCATTGCCAGCACCGCGAGGCCGACTGCCAGCAGGGCGCCGGCACCCGTGACGATCAGCGCGGCGCGAATCACCTGGCCGCGCGGCCGCGAGGGATCGGACCACAGCGGGATGAAGGCATTGGGGATGGCGTAATAGACGGTGGCGATCAGTATGGCGG
>DATMBC010000051.1 GCA_035559435.1 bacterium | reverse complement strand
GGAGGGCGACTTCGACGGCGTGTCCGAGCCGTGAAATGCCCGTGACCTGCGCGCCGTAGTCGGCCGCGAGCCAACCGGACACCTCTTCCAGGTTGACGTGGGGATAAAGTCCAATGGTGAAGTGCGGCAGGCCATCGGCGCCCACCGCCCATTCGGGAGTGACACCGTAGACGGACAGCACTTCGGCGATCTTGTCCTCCGCACGCAAGGCGCCGACCCACTGAATGCCATGCGCTTCCAGCTGCGCTATGCTGACGTCCGCGGGAATCGAAGCAATGAAAGCGTTGTCGGGCAGATAGCGCTGCAACCGGACACCGAGCCCGTTGAGCGCGGCGCGCTGCGATTCGGTCGGGATGGATTCAAATTGGACAATGCCGCCGCGGATGCCGGTGGCGGATTTGAGGAAGGCCTCGCTGTCGGCCACGGTCAGGTGGCGGTCGCCGGTGCGCAGACGCAGCGGATGCGGCGATGGCCCTTTGGCGGCATGGGTACTGACATACAAAGTGGCGGCAACGGCCAGCAGAAGTGCGAGGGCGGGCACAAGACGGCCCCGGAGGCGCGCGGCAAACATCACATCTCTTCCTTCGGTTGAATCACATGGAAACAACAGGCAGACCGTTGGCGGGATACCAGGGCACCGGCCCCACACCCCACCGCCAATTTAGCCGGAAATCGCGTCCTGTCAACGGGTAAGCGGTGGCGGGCTGACAGTCGCCCCCGACGGATCGCCCCTCAACCCCTGCGGCTCGACGGCCGATAAACCAATAAGACCCGAATCCGGAACAAGGGAGCATTGCAAAATGCCAGACCGACAAAGCCTTCGGCAACGCATCCTGGTGGTCGACGATGAATCCTCGCTGTGCGAGATGATGCGGATCATGCTCGGCAAGGAAGGGTACGAGGTCGAGACCGAGCAGAGCGGCGTCAAGGCGGTGGGACGTCTGGCGGACGCCAGGTACGACCTGGTAATCGCCGATCTGAAGATGCCCGAACTCTCCGGCTTGGAACTGCTGGAGAAGGCGAAGGAGACCCATGCCGAGATGCCGTTTATCGTGATGACGGCCTTCGCGTCGGTGGACACGGCGATCGAGGCGTTGAAGAAGGGCGCCAGCGACTACATCACCAAGCCGTTCAAGGTCGACGAGATCAAGCTGGCGATTCGCAATGCGCTGGAAACCTCGCGGCTGAAATCCGAAAACCGCCAGTTGCGCCAGCGGCTGGGGGAGGCGCTTTCGTTTGACCGCATCCTCGGCACCGCGCCGCCGATGAACGAGGTCAAGCGCACCGCCGGGCAGGCGGCCGCCTCCGACTCGACCATCCTGATCCGCGGCGAAAGCGGCACCGGCAAGGACCTGTTGGCGCAGGCGATCCACGAGCATTCGCCGCGCCGCGAGAAACCCTACATCGCGGTCAACTGCGGGGCGCTGCCGGAGACGTTGCTGGAAAGCGAACTGTTCGGGCACGTGAAGGGATCGTTCACCGGCGCCATTCGCGATCATGATGGGTTGTTTCGCGCGGCCGACGGGGGGACGCTGTTTCTCGATGAGATCGCCGAAATCAGTCCGGCGATTCAGGTGAAACTGCTGCGGGTGCTGGAAGACAAGAATGTGACGCCGATCGGGGCGACGTCGGGGCGCACGGTCAATGTGCGGGTGATCGCGGCGACCAACGCCGATCTGGAAGCGGCGGTGGCGGCGCGGCGGGT